>JAISVE010000020.1 GCA_031271725.1 Bacteroidales bacterium | reverse complement strand
AGGGGAGTTTCTGCTTCCAAAATGTAGAGGTCGGTGTCTGTTTGTTGCAATGTGCCGAATGTAAATTCCGGCGTGTGCCGTATTTTAAACGCTACTTGCGTGGGTTTATTCAACGAGCCAAGTGGGTCGCCGCTAATATAGCGGAAGCCTCTTACCTGTACTGTTTTGCCGTATTGCACCGATGTGTCGTAACCGCGCGCAACGTAAATAATATTTTCTTCAATATTTTTGTTGATAACATACCATGGACCACCACTCAAACCAAGTCCCTTGCGTTGCCCGATAGTGTGAAACCAAAAACCCTCATGTTCGCCAAGCACGGTACCTGTTTCAATATCAACAATCTTACCTTTTCGTGTACCGAGGTAACGGCGGATAAAATCATTGTAATTTATTTTGCCGAGAAAACATATTCCTTGACTGTCTTTGCGGGTTGCGCTCGGCAGATTTTGTTGCAAAGCAATTTCACGGACTTCACTTTTTTGCAGATCGCCGATAGGAAACATTAAGCGTGAAACTTGTACTGCGTTTAATTGTGCGAGAAAGTATGTTTGGTCTTTTGCTTTGTCCGCCGCCGTAGAGAGGTAGACAGGAAACTCTAAATTCCTCAAATTTCTGCGTTGCACTTCGTTTGTAGTTCGGTCACGTACTTCAGTACGCTCCCTCACTCCTTCACTCGTGCGCCTTGACCTTTGAGTTTTTAGAGCTTCCTGAATGTTATTAACAATTAACTTGTTGTTTTCAATTTTACTTGTGCGTGCGTAATGTCCGGTTGCAAGAAAATCAAAATCCTTGCCGTACTTTTCTTCAAATGCTCCGAACTTGATAAGTTTGTTGCACATCACATCGGGATTTGGGGTAAGTCCGCGTTTGACAGTGTCGATAGTGTAGGCAACAACAGTATCCCAATATTCTTCATGCAGCGGAACAATCTCAAACTTCAATCCGTATTTGCGCGCAATAAAAGATGTGATTTCAATATCTTCCTCACTCGGACAATCAAGAAAACCGTCATCGGTTTGCATTCCGATACGAATGTAAAAGATAGTAGGGGATAATCCTGCCTCTTTAAGGCGGTGCACCACAACTGATGAGTCTACTCCTCCGGAAACTAATGCCGCTATGTCCATACTTTAAAAAATATTTTAAGATATCATCTACTGCGTTGCACTACACTTGCAACTCGGTCACGTACTATTAGTACGCTCCCTCGCTGCTACGTTTGTGCGCCTTGTATCTAATATCTTAAAATGATTTTTATGTTAATCCTTTATTGTTTGCCTGCACATATTGTTTGCCTGCACATATTTACAATCTGTATATATGCTTATATTAAGCCATTCGCGTGTTTCTCGCCAATAACTTTCAGCATGTCTTGTGTCATTGCATCAAGGTCGAAAGCTGGCTGCCAGTCCCATTCGGCGCGTGCGGCGGAATCGTCAATTGAACGGGGCCAGCTGTCTGCAATGTCCTGACGAAAATCAGGCTTGTATGTAATTTCAAACGCCGGCATGTATTTGCGGATTGATGCGGCAACGTCAGCAGGGGTAACGCTGAATGCCGACATATTAAAGTCGGTGTTATGCACGAGCCGTTCTTTCGCAGCGTGAAACAAGTCAAGTGTGCCCTTCAAACAGTCGGGCATATACATCATCGGCAACATTGTGTCTTCTTTCAGAAAACATTCGTATTTGCCGAACTTTACGGCATCGTAATAAATCTGCACAGCGTAATCGGTAGTGCCGCCGCCCGGCAGAGTTGCATTGGAAATAATGCCCGGATAACGCACGCCGCGGATGTCCATCCCATGGCGGCTTATGTAGTATTTGCCTATAAGTTCGTCAATAACTTTTGTCATACCGTAAACAGTGGTTGGTTGCAGAACAGTGTCTTGCGGCGTATTGTCGCGCGGAGTTGTCGGACCGAAAACAGCCATTGATGACGGTGCAAAAATACGTTGCACACCGTTATCGCGCGCCACATCATAAACGTTGATAGAGCCTTGTGTGTTGATGTTCCAAGCCAAGTTCGGATTTTTTTCACCAACTGCAGAAAGTATTGCAGCGAGATGAAAAATTGCATCCGGCTTAAATTTTTGCACAAGATTGGTAATGCCCTCAACCTGCATCACATCAAGGATTTCAAAAGGTCCTTTAGTCGCAATTTTTTCCTCTGCTTTCGGGGAAAGGTCGGTTGCAAGAATATTTTCTGCGCCGTAAATTTTACGCAGGGCACACGTTAACTCTGAGCCAATCTGCCCGCCGGCTCCTGTAATCAAAATTTTTTTTATCATATATTTTTATGTCAAATAAGTTTCAAGCAGTACTAAATTTTTTTTGTTTTCGGGAAGGGAGGCATCGGGAGGTGAGGTGTCAGGAAGCAAATATACATCGTCAAAAATAGCGGGTATCAACATTATCTCACCCTTTTTTATTGTTACTCCTTCTGAGTTGCCGCCAACCTTTACAACTCCGCTGCCTTCACTGCAAAGATATGCAACAAAACTGTCTTGTTCCGAAAAATCCCTTACTATGGGTTGCGATAAAGTTAGAAAATTAGTTTGAAAGAATGGGGAATATATCATGGAATTTGGGGTATTCTCATTACGCGCATATCGGACTTTGCCGCCCTCCTCATTATCGCCGTTCTTGTCCTCATTGCTACCCTCAAAATTTATCGCCTTTAACGCCTCTTCTTTGTGCATCTCCCGCTCTTTGCCGCTTGCATCTTTCCTGTCCCAATCATAAATGCGGAAAGTCAAGTCTGACGCCTCTTGTATTTCAGCAAGTATAATACCGCTGCGTAAGGAATGGACAGTGCCCGCAGGAATGTAATAGGCATCCTGCGATGCAACCTTATGTTCTTTCAAAAGCGAAAGAATTCTATTGTCGTTGGCTCGTTGCTCGTACATTTCCCGACTGACTCCATTTTTTAGTCCGCAGATAAGTTTTGCATCAGGCGAAGCATTTTGGATATACCACATTTCGGTTTTGCCGAGAGTATTGCCGTACATTTCGCGCGCAAGTTCATCATCAGGATGTACCTGTACCGATAAATCGTCATTGGCATCAATCCATTTTATCAGCAAGGGAAATAAAAGTCCGAATTTTTTGTAAGCCTTTTCGCCTACAAGATCGCTCATGTAGATTTCAACAAGTTCGTCAAGGGTGTTGTCTTTCAAAAAACCATTTTCAACCACAGAAGGACTTTCTTCGAGTCCTGATAACAACCATGCTTCGCCGCAGTTGGGCATGTCTCCGAAGTCAAGTCCAAGTTCGGTTTTTATTTTTTGTCCGCCCCAGATTTTTTCAAAAAATTGTGGCTTGAATTTTAAGGGATAAAGCATTTATTTCAGCCTTTTTAGTACAACAAATTGATATTTCAGACCGCTTTTTTCGTCTGTATAAATCTCGCTTTCCTCCACTGTTTTCCATTCGTTTGATAGAACTTCGGGAAAGACAGTATCGCCTTCAAAATCCTGTAACACGCGCGTCAAATAGAGTGTTTCTGCAATCGAAAAAAATTGCCTGTAAACCATTCCGCCACCAATAATGAAGACTTGTTCGTCTTGTTTCAAAATTGATTGCAACTCCTCTATTGAAGCGCATACTTCAACGCCGGCTATTTTAACCGGAACATCGCTTAACACAATATTTCTGCGATTTGGCAGTGGCTTTATGGGTAGAGAATTCCATGTGCGCAAGCCCATAACAACAGTATGTCCGTTTGTGATGCTCTTAAAATATTTCAAATCTTCGGGCAAATGCCAAAGCAAATCGCCCTTGTTGCCTATTATATTATTTTTGGCAACCGCAACAATAATATTTATATTTTTATTGTACATAGTAGTTTTATTTAATAAGCTATTGAATTATAATAATTCCATGCGCTGTGTTTTTTCACTAAAAACTCACGTAAATTTCATATAGCTAAAGAAAACTTGTAAAATTTCAAGATTCAAGAGAAACGAACTAAGTAAATTTATCTGCACAAGTGATGCATGACGTAGAAAGTTGAAGAATTTAGGAGTTTTCCGTATAAGACAATGCACCGCTTGGACAGTTATCAATCTGTTCTTTTAATTCTGCGGTTGTGGCATTTTCGATGTTCACCCAAGGACGTTCTTTTGGTCTATAAACATTTGGCAACGTTTGCCAGCAAATGCCGGCATGTACACATCTTTCAGGTTGCCACAAAATTGTAATTTCACCGTTGGTATAAGTTCTGTTATTTCCCATAATGTTATTTTTATTACGGCTTTGCCGTGATTTATCATTTAATCTTAAAACCTTCTCTCACTATTTCGTTCCATTCGGGATGGCGTTTTACATAAGCCGCAACAAAGGGGCAAAGCGGTACAAGGGTCATCTCCCTGCTTTTGATATTTTCAAGTGCCTTGCTTACAAGCTCTGTTCCAACGCCTTGCCCTTCAAGCACAGGCGGCACCTCGGTATGTGTAAAGTAAATGTCTTTGCCGGAAATCATATATTCTATAATAGAAAT
>JAISVE010000002.1 GCA_031271725.1 Bacteroidales bacterium | reverse complement strand
GTAAGTTTATCCCTGATTGAATCTGAGAGGGCAAAGTCCTTTTTATTTTTAGCTTCTTGTCTTAGATCAAGCAAGAGTTGCATTACTTCGTTGAGTTTGCCTGTGCTGCCCGTATCAGTGCTCTCAAGTGAAATTCCAAGTGCATCCTGCAAGAATCCGTACATTTTTTTTGCTTGCTCAATGTCTTGGGCAGTGAATTTTTCCGTGTTGCCCGCCGCTGCGTTTATTAAACGCACCATTTCAAAAAGATGTGAGAGCGCGATAGGGGAGTTAAAGTCATTGTCCATTGCTTCCATGCAATTTTTTTCAATGTCTTTGAGTTTTTCGCTTACCGTGCTTGCATTGCTTTCAGGAAGCGTCTGCAAGGTTTTGTATGCTTGTGTTAATCGCTCCAAGCCCTTTTCCGCTGCTTGCAATGCCTCATTTGTAAAATCAAGAGTGCTGCGGTAATGTGCCTGCAACAGGAAGAATCGAACAGTCATCGGACTGTATTTTTTTTCAAGTAACGGATGGTCGCCGGAAAAAATCTGTTCAAGCGAAATAGCATTGCCGAGCGATTTTCCCATTTTTTTGCCGTTTACCGTAACCATATTATTGTGCATCCAGTAACGGCAGGGAGCATGTTCGTATGCTGCCTGTGCCTGCGCTATTTCTGCTTCATGGTGCGGAAAAACGAGATCCATTCCGCCGCCGTGAATATCAAAATTTTCTCCCAAATATTTATGCGACATTGCAGTACATTCGGTATGCCATCCCGGAAAACCTTCACCCCAAGGGGAGTTCCAGCGCATAATATGTTCAGGTTGTGCTTTTTTCCAAAGTGCAAAATCAAGAGGGCTGCGTTTTTCCTCCTGTGCATCAAGATTAGTGCGTGTATTTGCAAAAAGTTCTTCTACAATTCTGCCTGAAAGTTTGCCGTAATGTTTTTCGGGTTTTGGGGAATTATCTGCCGCGTATTTTGCCAGATCAAAATAAACCGACCCATTAACTTCATAAGCATAACCGTGTTCAATAATTGTTTTTATCAGCTCAATCTGTTCTATAATATGCCCTGATGCAAGCGGCTCTATAGATGGGTCAAGAACATTTAGAATATTCATAAACTTATGGTAGCGGTTGGTGTAATACTGTGCCACTTCCATCGGTTCCAAATGCTCTATGCGTGCTTTCTTGGATATTTTATCCTCGCCTTCATCTGCATCATTTTCCAAATGTCCTACGTCTGTAATATTGCGTACATAACGAACTTTATATCCGAGAAATTTGAGGTAACGGAAAACAAGGTCGAAGGTAACGCCTGAGCGTGCATGTCCCAGATGCGGGTCACCATAAACAGTGGGACCGCAAACATAGAGTCCTGCTAATGATGGGTATGTGGGAGTAAATTCTTCTAACTTTCTTGTAAGTGTGTTGTAGATATTAAGCATAGTATGTAAAGTTACAAATTTTTTTTGGGTCAAAAAACGCTTTTGAGAATATGTCGCAGGGAGTTGAAGTTTGCAGTTTTTTAAGAGTTTTTCAGCAATAGGAAATCGGCGATGCAAACGGCAGCCATAGCCTCAACAACAGGCACAGCCCTGAATACGCAAGTTACATCATGGCGACCATGGATAGAGTGTTTGATAAGCTCACCATTGTCGGAAAGCATTGTCTGTTCTTTTGAAATGGAGGGAATCGGTTTGAAACCCACCCGCATTATTACAGGCTCACCTGTGGATATGCCGCCTCTGACCCCGCCGCTGTAATTGTTTTCGGTGCTGCCGTCTTGGAGCCATTTGTCGTTATGTTCGGAGCCAAGCATTTTTGTTGCCTGCAAACCTTGTCCTATTTCAAAGCTGCGTGAGGCGTTAATACTCATCATTGCCGAGGCAAGGCGGGATGTGAGTTTGTCGTAAAGCGGCTCGCCGAGCCCCATTAGTGTTTTCGGTGCGCCTGTTACAGTGCATTCTATAACACCGCCCACGCTGTCGCCTGTTTTGCGTGCGTTTTCGAGCAGTTCAGTTGCGGCGGCGGGCAGTTCGCTGTTGCTTGCGGTCGGTTTTGCCTGCGGCTCTGCTTGTGTTTTTGCCTGTGTCTTTGCGGGAAGTTCGCTTTGGCTGACTGTTTTTATGCCGCCGATTTCCGCTACTCTTGCTGTAACGGCGATATTGTGTTGTTTTAGCAGCATTTTTGCAAATGCTCCAGCAACTACGCGCACAGCGGTTTCGCGTGCCGAAGCCCGCCCGCCGCCACGGTGGTCGCGTATGCCGTATTTATGAAAGTAGGTGTCGTCTGCATGCGCCGGACGAAAAAGATGCTCCAAGTCTTTATAGTCCTCACTGCGGGCGTCTTTGTTGCGTATTATAAATGCTATGGGAGTGCCTAAAGTTGTGCCGTTAAGCAAGCCCGACAGAAATTCAACATTATCTTCTTCTTTGCGGGTGCTGCTGTAATTGCCGCTGCAATGGCAAACGCCGCTTTCGGCACTTTCACTGTCTTTTCTACAACTGCTGCCTGTGGCGCGGCGCAATAGTTCTGTCCGGATTAGTTCCATATCAACCTTAATTCCGGCAGGCATTCCGTCAATAACGCCTCCAATTGCGGCTCCGTGGCTTTCTCCAAATGAAGTAAATCTGAAAATTCGTCCGAAAGTGTTCATCCTTGCAAAGGTACGATTAAGCCGAGCAAAAAGCAAAGCAGAGCAGTTACTTTGTCTAATTGCAATGTTACTCGCTGCCGCTCGTGAAATTACTGCGCCTCGACAAAGCACCTGTACAGTTGCTTTTGTACTCTCCACTCCGATAAAATTAAAACAAGCTTTAATTTTATCTTCGCTTCGAGTCCCCAAAAAGCAAATCCGGACACTTGCTTTTTGCTCGACTTAATCGTAATTTTGGCATACTATTTGACGCCATAATAACAATGTAAAAATCTATGAAGCGAAAAAGATACTTATATAGTTTACTGTTAGTTTTAGCCATTACCGGTTATTTGAGTTATGTTTTTATATTTTCTAAATCCAAACAGGATAATCCGGAAAGCGGCAAAGGCGGCAACAGTGGAGTAGCGGCAACTGTCTATATAGTAAAGCCGCAAAATTTCAGTAATGGAATTCAAGCAGTCGGCACCCTCATTCCTAATGAGGAAGTCGATTTAATAAGTGAAGTTTCCGGCAAAGTTGTCGGCATTTATTTTAAGGAAGGTGCCCAGGTTTCCAAAGGACAACTTCTGATTAAGGTTGATGATGCCGATTTGCAGGCACAACTTCAACGAGCCGAACATCAACTTAAATTATCTTCCGAACGCCTTAACCGTCAGAAAATATTGTTGGAAAAAGATGCGGTAAGCAGAGAAGAATTTGATCAGGCGCAGACAGATTATAATATTTTACAAACAGATATAGATCTTCTGAAGACTAAAATTTCAAAAACAGAAATTGTTGCGCCTTTTAGCGGCACAATCGGCTTTAGAACTATAAGTTTGGGCAGTTATTTGCAGCCCAATACCGTAATAAGCCATTTGGTTGACCAAAGCAAATTAAAGTTGGAATTTTCAATTCCCGAAAGGTATGCTGCGCTTTCTCTTGAAGGTAAATTGGCTTCTTTCAGGGCGGAAAGTTCAAACAGAGTTTATGATGCTAAAGTCTATGCGGTTGATCCGAAAGTTGATATAGCAACCCGCACAATTACCGTAAGAGCCTTGTATGATAATTCGTCAAGACTGCTTTCCGGAGGCATGTTTGTGCGTTTGGATTTGATTACCGAAGCGCGTGCTGATATGCTGTTAATACCAACCGAAGCAATAGTACCTGAAATGAATGGTTCAAAAGTATGGATGCTGCGGGATGGTAAGGCAATGTCTAAAGTAGTAACTACCGATTTTCGTTCAGGCGATAAAATAGAAATTAAATCGGGCTTGAAAATAGGTGATTCCGTAATGGTTACAGGTTTAATGCAAGTAAGGGAAGATATTCCGGTTAAAGTAGATAAAGTTCTATAGTTATGAGTTTATCTTCAACCTCAATTAAACGTCCGGTCTTAGCCATAGTAATGAATTTGTTTTTCATTATTGTGGGGCTTATCGGTTTTATTTATCTTGGAATCAGGGATTATCCGAGTGTTGATCCGCCCATAATTACAGTTAGCACGTCTTATGTAGGTGCCAATGCCGAAGTAATAGAATCTCAAATAACCGAGCCGTTGGAGTCGGTAATCAACGGTATTCCCGGTATCCGTTCTCTGTCAAGTACAAGCCGGGACGGACGCAGCAACATAACTATAGAATTTGAATTGGAAGTGCCTTTGGAAACGGCTGCCAATGATGTGAGGGATAAGGTGTCGGGAGCAATGCGCCGGTTGCCTGAAGATATAGACCCGCCGGTAGTATCAAAAGCCGATGCAGATGCTCAACCCATTTTCGGACTAAGTTTAAGCAGCGATGTTCTTTCTATTATTGAGGTGAGTAATTATGCCGATGCCTACATTAAAGAGCGTTTGCAGACTATAGACGGAGTAAGTTCCGTAGAGATCTGGGGTGAAAAACGGCTTGCAATCCGCTTAAAGATGAACCCTCTGTTGTTGGCTGCGTACGAACTGACTCCCACTGATGTCAGTACTGTTGTCGAAAGGGAAAACGTAGAATTACCGTCAGGGCGGATTGAAGGCACAAACACTGAATTAAGCGTCCGTACTATGGGGCGTTTGCAAAGTATTGACGATTTTAATGACTTGATTATTGCGCAGAAGCAGGACAAAATTATTCGTTTCAGAGATATAGGAACAGCGGTTATAGAAGCCGAAAATACGCGCTCTATTTTGAAAAAAGACGGCAAGGTAATGGTAAACTGTATCATTATTCCGCAGCCGGGCTCCAATTATATAGATATAGTGGACAGAGTGAGGGAAATCTTGCCCGATATAGAGAAGGACTTGCCTGAGGAAATGGAGGCTCAGGTTACTTTTGATGATACGGTTTTTATAAGAAATTCCATCAATGAAGTTAAGGATTCCATTATAATGGCTTTTGCGCTGGTAATTCTGATTATTTTTGCTTTTTTGAGAGATTGGCGAACAACCTTGATTCCTGTTTTGGCTATTCCTATTTCGTTGATAGGTGCGTTCTTTATTATGTATATTGCAGGATTTTCCATTAACATATTAACTCTTTTGGCAATAGTATTATCTGTGGGTTTGGTAGTGGATGATGCCATTGTGATGATGGAAAACATATATCAGAAAATAGAGTCGGGTCTGGATCCTATTCAGGCAGGTTTTAAGGGCTCTAAAGAAATCTTTTTTGCAGTTCTTGCCACAACGGTAGCCTTGGTTGCAGTTTTCTTTCCGATAGTGTTTTTGCAGGGAACCACAGGGCGGTTGTTCAGAGAATTCAGTATTGTTATTGCCGGCGCAGTTATAATTTCCACCTTTGTATCTTTAAGTTTAACCCCCATGCTTTCGAGCCGTATTCTTAAACGGAGAACGAAACAAAGCTGGCTGCATCAAAAAACCGAACCGTTTTTTGAAAACTTGAACAATACTTATAAAAACGGACTTAATAAATTTATGCGGCATCGCTGGATTGCTCCGGTGTTTTTGCTGCTCGCCTTGGGCTTAACAGTTTTTTTGTGGGTATCCATTCCTACGGAAATGTCCCCGATAGAAGACCGTTCATGGCTTAGTGTGCGCTCAACGGCAACCGAAGGCACGTCTTTTCAATATATGGAAAATTATACCGGAGAATTGGGCAGTTATCTGAAACAGTCGGTTCCCGAAGCAAATATGATGTTTTCATTGATAGGGCGTGGAAGCACAAATTCATCTTTTACAAATATAATTTTAAAAACTCCCGAAGAACGCCATCGTACACAGCAGGAAATAGCGGAGAGCATAGCACCTGAGCTGCGTAAATTTACCGGTGCAAAAACCATTATTACACAACGGCAGACTTTTGGAAACCGTAGAGGCGGCATGCCTGTAGAATTTGTAATTCAGGCAAAAAATCTAAATGACTTGAAAACCGTACTGCCTGCTTTTATGGATAAGGTTTCAAACAGTCCCGCTTTTTCTGCATTTGACTTGGATTTGAAATTTACGAAACCGGAATTAACGGTACAAATCAACAGGGACAGGGCGGCTGTGCTTGGAGTTTCTGTTGAGGATATTTCAAGGTCTTTGCAATTAACCATGAGCGATCAAAGAATAGGATACTATGTGCTCAATGGAAAACAATATCAAATTATAAGTCAATTTGATCAGGAAAACCGTATAAAACCTACCGATTTGAATAATATCTATGTGCGCAATAATGCGAATATTTTGATAGGATTGAATAATTTGGTAACACTTTCCGAAACCTCTACACCGCCGCAGTTATATCGTTACAACCGTTTTGTAGCGGCAACTGTTTCCGCCAACCCTGCTAAAGGATATACTTTGGGACAGGGTATTGCGGAGATGCAGGATATTGCGGACGAAACTTTGGACGACAACTATAGAACAACGTTGTCCGGCAATTCCAGGGATTTTCAGGAAAGTTCCACAAGCTTGTTGTTTACATTTGCTTTGGCACTGGTGTTTATTTATCTGGTATTGTCCGCCCAGTTTGAAAGTTTCCGCGATCCGTTTATTATTATGCTTACCGTGCCTTTGGCACTTATAGGTGCTTTAATATCTCTGAAACTTTTCGGGCAAACCATGAATATTTTCAGCCAAATAGCGATGATTATGTTGGTTGGTCTGGTTACTAAAAACGGCATATTGATTGTTGAGTTTGCAAATCAGAAGAAAGAGCAGGGTGCAAATTTGAAAGATGCAATTTTTGAAGCGGCAGTATCTCGTTTTCGCCCGATTTTGATGACAAGTTTATCTACCGTGTTTGGTATTTTACCTATGGCTTTGGCAACCGGTGCCGGCTCTGAAAGCCGTGTGGCAATGGGTATTGCCGTAGTAGGTGGAATGATTTTTGCAACAGCTTTAACCATGTTTGTTATTCCTGCTATCTACACATATTT
>JAISVE010000178.1 GCA_031271725.1 Bacteroidales bacterium | reverse complement strand
GAAAAATGCCTTGCGATTGCCGAACGTTCTTTGCATTGCAACAGTTGTTGCTGTTACTGCCGTTGTTGCAGCTGCCTGCCGTTGGTTTGATTACATTTTTTTGCATACTAATTTAGATTTAAAATTGCTGCAAAAATAAGACCTGCAAACATCACCGCCAAACTTTTTTTCTTAAAAATTCTTAAACGTTAAGAATTTTTAACATTTGTCTTAATTTTTTCTTAATTTTCGTGCAAGGTGAGTGAAGCGAAAACAAGTTTTCGCTTCCGAACCGCAGCCGAAAATCATTGCGAAGCAATAACATTGACGAGTCGAGAGCAATGCCAAACTTGTTTGAGCATTGCCGAGCGAGGAGGAAGAAATGGCGAAGCCGTAATTGCGATGACCACACAAAAAACTTTTCTTTTATAATGGACAAACAAGGCGTATGGCGTTTATCGCCTGCCTTTGATGTTTGTTACGCATACAATCCCAACAGTTATTGGGTAAACAGCCATTCCATGAGTATAAACGGCAAGCGCAGCAATATAACCCGCAACGATTTACTCACGGTTGCCAAAAACATGAACATAAAAAAGGCAAACAATATAATAGACCAAATTGCCGATGTGGTATCTAACTGGAATAATTACGCAAAAAGAACTTCCGTCAATACTGCCCTGAAAAAAGAAATAAGTAAAAATTTGTTGTTGCTGTAATAATACTTAGTTTTCCACTAATCCTCTGTCAACCTTCAAATCATACACTGCTTTTAGAAGTTCAATCTCATGGATTGCTTTTGTCTGACGGGCTATATCAAGCATGTTCAAATCCTGTATGTAATCGCTTACACTCAGAGTTCCATTATCGCGCTTTATTTCGGACATCCGCACAATTTCTTCGGTTAAGCCCACAATCTCATTATCCCGCAATATTAGTTTTTGCAAACGGTTTATTTCGCTGTTGCGTGCAACTAATTGTTGATTCAGCATAAATCTAAAATTTTCTTCCTGCACGTCAATCTTCTCACTCATCACATTAAGAGTCTTCTTTTCATCACCGAAAGTATATAAACCACCGAAATTCCACGAAAAAGACGCACCGCCTATAAAGTACGGCGTAAAGCCCGCATTAAACATATTCAAGCCCGGATTGGCGTATGCACCTTGTGCAAAAAGTCCGAATTGCGGCATTCCTTTAACAAGCAGACGTTTTTTCTGCGTTTCAACTTGCCTGCGCTGCGCTTCAAAAAGGCTAAATTCGGGGCGTTGGATTTGCATTGTGTAGCCAAGGTCTCCCGCATCAAGGGTTATATCGGCAACACTTGTCCACGAAACTCTTTCGCCGATATAAAAAGAAAGCATAAGCCCCTGCGCCTGCAAGCCTTGCAAGATTCCTTCCTTCGTTTGTTGATTTTTTTTCAACTCAATTTCTACACGCAAAATATCCGAAGAGTTTGCAAGCCCGCTTTTTTGCAGGTCAATAACTCTCTCATACTGCCGTTGCAGTTCACCGGAAAAAAGACCATTCTGTTTTAATTGTTCCCTCAACAATAAAATTCCGAAATATACCTGATTGATTTGACTGTAGATTGCGTATAGAGCCACTTCAGCAGATTGTTTATCGACTTCTGCTTCTGCTTTTACATTTGCTCTTTCAAAAATAATTGCGCCGCCGTCCCAAACAGGTTGTATCAGTTCTACAACGGCGCGGTATTGGTCTTTGTCGGGAAAGTTGATATTGTTAATGCCCATAATGGCAAGTTTGTCTAAAACATCTTGCGGGAAAGCGGTAACATCGGTTTGCCATGAGGCGCGGGCGGACATTGAGATTTGCGGCAGGTAGTGTCTTCCCACACCTGCGCTTTTGTGTTTTGCAGAGCGTTCTGCCAAGGCAAATTGTTTGATAAGTGGTGAATTATTGCGGGCTTTCTCGTAGCAGGTTTTGAGAGATAATAAGCCACCTGAACTACCCAAACCATCAAAGCCACTATCTGCTTGCAACTCGCCTGCTTGCGACTCCATTGCTTCTGCCGCAGCAACGCTATCTTGCTGCAACGCCGTATCCACTTGCGCCTGCTGTGTTTGCGGAAAACACAACTGCCCCAACAAGAAAAAAACAGTTAATAATAAAAACCTAAACATAATATCACAATTGCTGCTTCGCAATTCCAAAATTACACAAAGGTACTTAAAATCATAGTTTTTTATTTGATTTTAAATTCAGCATACTGTAAAAAACGGCAATTTGTGATTTTATTTTAGTAAATTTGCTTATAGAATGGCTGAGGATATAATCACACTTATTTCGGGACTTGAAAAAAAAGCCGAGAACATAAGGGAGATGTGTGCAAATTTAGATACAGAAAAAAGAATTCTTTCTGCCAACGTTGAAAAATTAGAAAAAGAAATACAATTATATAAACAAAAAATAACCGATTTAGAAAACAAAAACCGCATTTTGCACGTTACGGGTGTTTTTTCAAATACCTCTGGCAGTGAAACGTTAAAGGCAAAAAAAGTCATTGACGAAATGGTGCAGGAAATAGATCGGTGTGTAGCATTATTAAACCGATAATGGATCAAATATCAATTACCGTTACTATTAGCGACCGCCCTTACAAACTAAAAGTAAGGCGTGAGGATGAAGTTATATTCAGGGAAGCAGCCGCTAAAATTAACGAACAGATTGGAAATTATGCGCAAAGTTACGCTTTTAAGGATGGGCAAGACCTGCTTTCTATGGTTGCCCTCCAATATGCGTTTAACGCATTAAAGAATGAACGTATTATCCGGTTTAGAGATAACGAACTCGCAGAACGGCTGCACGCCATCGACCAAAAATTACAGGTCTAATCTATACCGCATCGCCCGCCAACAGTTTGAAAACTCAACACTTTTAAACTAAATCACCGGATGTGTTCCGGCTTCGGAAAGCGTGCTTGCCTTTGTAACAACAATGTAGCAAGATACTTGAACAGGCGGACCTCCAAAACTTGATTAACGGAGTTTTCCATAACTCTTCGGGCGATTGCGGTTTTTTATAAAATTTTATCATTATGGACACAATTGCAATTTATTTAGGCATAGGAGGCTTTGTTGCCGGAGCTCTTATTATCTTCCTTGTTGTTAATTTATTCAACAAAAGCAAAATCAAAAG
>JAISVE010000169.1 GCA_031271725.1 Bacteroidales bacterium | reverse complement strand
TTAAGCGTGAGCCGTAAATCCACAGGCATTACACATCCGAAATTTAAAGAATATATCGTAAAAGATTTTCTCGAATTAAAAGAGGGTGACGAAAAACTACAGGGCTACGATGCCTGCCTTTTCTGCGCAGGAGTGAGCAGCGTTGGAATGAAAGAGGAAAAATATACCCGTATCACCTACGACACAACTTTGAATTTTGCAAAAGCCCTGACTCCAAATCCTTCAATGTCCTTTGTATATGTTAGCGGTGCAGGTACCGACAGCAGTGAAAAAGGCAGAGTTATGTGGGCGCGCGTGAAAGGTAAAACCGAAAATGATTTAATGAAACTTCCCTTTAAGCAAGTGTTTGCTTTTCGTCCCGCATTTATGAAAGCCACAGCAGGACAAAAGAATCTCCCGCAATGGTATAACATTCTTTCATGGCTCTATCCTGTTCTTAAAACTTTTTTTCCTAAAACAGCAAATACTTTAAGCCAGGTTGGACAAGCGATGATTTACGCATCACAACGCGGCTATGAAAAAAATATTATAACGGTAAAAGATATTACAATCTTGGCAGGCGGAGCATCTGCCGCAGCCACAGGCAAAGTCAAATAACAAATTGTTAGAAAACAAACTTGATAACGTTGTAATCGAAAAGTGAACCCGAGGCGATTCGAACGCCTATCGTCAGAACCGGAATCTGAAATTCTATCCATTGAACTACGGGTCCTCTTAAAGGAATGCGAAGGTACGATTTTTTGACCAACTTGTTTGCAAAATCAACCTGTCTGCAATACTTTCAAGATTAAAAAGATGGTAAAAATCCCGAAAAATTCCATAAAATCCCCCTAATAGGGAAAAAAATCAAAAAAAAGTCCCTATGATAGGGATTTTATTTGTATATTTGCAAAAAACAGATATATGAAAGCACTAATTGACACATATCAAGAAACTTTGAATAGCACTTCATTGAACTTCAAGAGATACTTGTTCAGCAAAATTTCTTGGGACGAAAGAATGTTTGGCATTGTGGGTGCGAGAGGTATCGGCAAAACAACTATGTTATTGCAATACATAAAGGAAAATTTGAATATTGATGAAACACTATATGTTTCTATGGACGATTTTTGGTTTGCAAATAACTCTTTATATGATTTGGCAAATAACTTTCAAAAAACCGGCGGTAAGCACTTGTTTATAGATGAAATTCACAAATACCCTCTGTGGTCTAAAACCTTAAAAATGCTTTATGATGCATTTCCCAAACTGCAAATAATATTTACAGGCTCATCTGTATTGGATATACTTAAAGGCAGTTCGGATTTAAGCAGGAGAGCTATTATTTATAATATGTATGGACTCTCCTTTAGAGAGTATCTGAATTTATTTCATAATATAAATATCAAAAAATTTTCTCTTAAAGATATTTTATCACATAAATATCGTAACATAAAATTGGAATATCCTCTTAAATATTTTAAGGATTTCTTAAAAACCGGCTACTATCCTTTCGGAGATGATAGTCATTTTGAACAACGTTTAAGGCAGATTATAGTTCAATCATTAGAAACAGACATTCCTTTGTATGCTGATATGAATGTATCTACAGGCAAAAAACTTTCTCAATTATTGGCTATCATTGCCGACAGTGTCCCATTCAAACCAAATTTCAGCAATTTGGCGAAATTAATATCCGTAAGTAAAAATAATATAGCTGATTATTGTTACTACATAGAAAAAGTAGGCTTAATATCACAACTAAGAGAAGAAGGAAAGGGGCTCAATGTATTGGGAAAGATAGAAAAAATTTATTTAGATAATACAAACCTTATTTTTGCTGTTTCTAATGATAATCCCGATACAGGAAATATCCGAGAAACTATTTTTTACAATCAGTTGCGTGTAGAAAATGACATATTTTCTTCCCAATACTCAGATTTCACTATAGATGATATGACTTTTGAAGTAGGAGGAAAAAGAAAAAGCAAAAAACAAATTGAAAATATTCCAAATTCTTTTATAGTAAAAGATGATATTGAACTTGGTTACCAAAGCACACTTCCTCTCTGGGCTTTCGGATTAAACTATTAGAAAATCTTAAATTTATGACATCAACTTTACAACAACCCATAGGCATGCCACAAGAACGCATAAGCTACAAACGCATAATAGCAATAGCGTTTCCGATTATATTAAGCCAGCTTGCACAGAACTTGGTTGCCATTGCCGACACAATGTTTCTCGGCAACGTGGGTGAAACCGAACTCGCGGCAGCGGCACTCGGTACTATCTTCTACCAAACTATTTTTATGTTTATGTGGGGTTTCGGCGTAGGCACGCAAATCACAATAGCACGAGTGCGTGGCGAAAACAGTGAAAAAAGTGTAGGCAGGATTTTTCAACACAGCTTATTTTTTATGCTCTGCGCATCACTGTTAATACTTCTACTCTACAACCTTTTCGGCAGAATGTTTATGGGCAATCTTGTATCATCAAAGCCAATACTTACTGCGTCAATGGAATACCTTGATGCAAGAATATGGGGACTGCCTTTTGCTCTTATTTGTGCGTCATTTATGGCATTTTACATAGGCATTGCCCGTACCCGCATTATAATATTGGCTGCCTTTTTAATGGCTGCGACAAATGTTATATTCGATTATCTCCTTATTTTCGGTTACGGCGGTTTTCCCGAAATGGGTATTGCCGGTGCCGGCTGGGCATCCGCCATGGCGGACTTTGTGTGGCTTGCCGTACTTTTTATAGTATCACTAAAAAAAGAAAATAACATAAAATACCGCTTGTACCGCCGATTTCCGCTGCATAAATCATTGTTCGGACGGCTACTTAAAATATCCTATCCCACAATGTTGCAATTCCTGATTTCTTTCGGAATGTATTTTGTATTCTTCACTCTCATTGAAAGCATGGGGCAACGATCGCTCGCAATTTCAAATATCACCAGAAGTTGCTATACCGTATTTTTAATGCCCATTTGGGGATTTACCTCTACTGTTGCCACTTTAACCGCATATCTGCTCGGCAAGCAAAGAACTGTAAAAGAAAACATCAATGTTAACAAACTGATAAATATTCTTGTACTAAAGAGCATGCTTCTTGCCTTCACATTTATCAGCATAACAATACTGCCTTTCTTTGTTTTCTCAGACACTTTATTCCGTCTTTTCACGCCTGATGCTTCGCTTATAAACGACTCCCTAAGTGTTGTATTAGTGGTGGCAACAGCCGCTTATCCACTATGTTTGGCGCAGTTAATATTTAATGTTGTAATCGGACACGAAAAAACAAAACAAGCATTCGTAATAGAAATGATTACTATTGTGTTCTATGTTTTATACACATTCTTTATTATAAAAATATTGCACTCCTCACTCGAAATTGCATGGACAGCCGAATACCTGTACAGTTGTATTGTGTTAATACTTTCGCTCGCCTATCTGATTTGGCTGAGGTGGCGCGGAAAACGCAATACTGCGGTTTAATTTAAGATGGTAAAATTTATTAAAAAACTTTAATCGAAGCGCGAAACTCCTGCTCTTTGTTAAAAAGTACTTCGCGGGCTTGTGACAGGCTTTCGTATGAAGTGCCGCAGTATGCAAGTAATTCACGCAGGTTTTCCATATCAGCAGTATCATCTTGAGTATAGTGGGATTTGAGATACTGTAATATGCGCAGGGCATCAAATTTTTCAGTGCAGAATTTTACAAACTGTTGGCGTGTTGCTGCATTGGAGCGGAATTTTTTTAAGGTTGATTGATCGAAAACGCAATCGGAATTGCAATCGGAGTTACCATTAGAGTTGCTATTCGAGCTGCTGTTTTGCGTGTCCCACAACTTCTCGAAATTATCATAAATTTCACGCAATTTTTCAAAGAGTGAAAACGGATAAATGGGATAACTTTTCCAATCATTATTCAAGCCTTTAATTATTGCAGGACCTGTGCCGAAAAACACGCGATTGCTCGCCCTCGCAGACGGATAGCAAACAGTATTGCAATACGTCAATACCTTCCCTGCCTTCCAAAGTTTCTGAATAAAATAAAAGTCCTCACCGCTTTTAACGGGAGTAATGCCGCCGATTTTACGATAGGCTTTAACTGTAGAAGCAATGCCCGAACCTATAGCAGTAAAAGCGTAAGGAATACCGCTGCGGTAGAGGTTGAT
>JAISVE010000165.1 GCA_031271725.1 Bacteroidales bacterium | reverse complement strand
GAAATAAAGCCTTCAATTCTTGTTATTGATGAAATTCTGAAGAACATAGAGTATCTTGTAAACGATCAAAATGAAAAGCATTTTTCGATAATGCTGCATCCTTATATTTATTCATATTTCCGCCGTTACCCATTTAAATATAAATGGAAGTGGTTTTTTAAGTATGGTTGGAGAATTCGCCTTTATGAATCGGAGAGTTTAGGCTTTCTTGAATATCGCTTTTTGAACAAAAACGGCGAGGATATTCAGATATGAAAGAACTCATATTTCTCGGAACAGGCACATCGCAGGGCTTGCCAATTATAGGTTGCGACTGCGAAGTATGCCGTTCTGCGAATACTCATGATAAACGCTTGCGCACTTCTGCGCTGTTGTGTAGCGATAATATGCAGGTTGTTATTGACGCGGGACCTGATTTTCGGCAGCAGATGTTGCGTGAAAATGTCAGAGATTTATCGGCAGTACTCCTCACACATCATCATCACGATCATACCGGCGGACTTGACGACATAAGACCTTACAATCATTTCTTGCAGCGCACAATGCCGGTTTACGGCAGTGCAGAAACTTTGCGGCGGGTTAAACAGAATTATTCCTACGCTTTTGATACGTTAGAGCCATATCCGGGCGCACCTCAATTTTCTTTACAGGAAGTTAATGGGGGTTTTACTGTCGGTGATTTTGAGTTTCTGCCGATAGAAGTGCTGCATGGGGGAACTCTCAAAGTTACCGCTTACCGTACCGGCGACCTTGTTTATATCACTGATGCAAAAACAATAAGTGAAACTTCATTTGAAAAAATGAAAGGTGTGCGAACGCTTGTAATAAATGCTTTGCGGATAGAGCCGCATCCCTCGCATTTCTGCTTGCAGGAGGCTTTGGAGATTGTTGATTTCTTGAAACCTGAACGCACATTTCTGACGCACATAAGCCACCGCCTCGGCTTGGCAGCGGAACTGCCCTCTATTCTGCCTGCGGGCGTTTCTGCCGCTTATGACGGCTTGAAAGTAGAACTATAAACTTAACATTTGTTTTGCTCTCATCTTAATCGTAAATTTGCGGAAATTTATTTTTGCGGAAATTTATTGCAGGAAATTATGAAACAATACTTAGATTTATTACAGCATATTCTTGAAAACGGCACGGACAAAACCGACCGCACAGGCACGGGAATACGCAGCGTTTTCGGCTATCAGATGCGTTTTGATTTGCAAAAAGGCTTTCCTCTTGTAACAACCAAAAAACTGCATTTGCGTTCTATTATTTACGAACTTTTGTGGATGTTGCGCGGCGATACTAATGTCAAATATTTGCATGATAACAAAGTTACAATATGGGACGAATGGGCTAATGCAGAGGGTGATTTAGGACCCGTTTACGGCAAGCAGTGGCGGGCTTGGGAGACAAAAGACGGCTTGACGATAGACCAAATAAGCGATGTAATAAAACAGATAAAAGAAACGCCAGACTCTCGCCGAATAATTGTGTCGGCATGGAATGTGGGCGAGATTTCGCAAATGGCATTGCCGCCCTGTCATTCGTTTTTTCAGTTTTATGTGGCAGGCGGAAAACTATTTTGCCAACTTTATCAGCGCAGTGCAGATGTTTTTCTCGGAGTGCCGTTTAACATTGCTTCGTATGCTTTGCTTACCTGTATGATGGCGCAGGTTTGCGGACTTGGTGTCGGTGAGTTTATCCACACATTTGGTGATGCGCATATCTACAACAACCATTTTGAGCAGGTTAGACTGCAACTTTCGCGCGAGCCTTTTGAGCTACCTACGCTGCGTTTACGCGCTGATGTGAGCAGTATTTTTGACTTCGACTACGAGGACATCAGCATTGAGGGTTACGAGGCGCATCCTGCAATTAAGGCGGAAGTTGCGGTGTGATTATGGTTTTGTTGACAGTTCAAAATGCTTGCGATTCATTAAAATCTGATTTTCAGCCCTGTTAATAACTTTTAGGTTTATTTTTTGTTTTTTCGTAACTCAGTTCGTTATTTATATAGAGGCGATAGTGCCAAATATAAATAGAATTGAAATGAACAATGCCATTATTATTCCGCAAGGAAAGACAAAAGAAGACGTTCAACAACGTGAAAAAATTATTAAAGATTTTTATGCCAAATGGAATGCCGCAAATCCTGAAAAACGTATATATAACATACACTTGCAAGCATTTATTTATGTTAGATTTTTATCAATACAAGAAACAGCAGAAAAGGCTGCAAGAAGTTATAAATCGACAGTTGCTGTTACATACCTTACTGAAATACTCGAACTTGCAAAACTCATAGATAAGACCAAACCAAAACAGGGGACTAAAAAACAAAGTCGTTTTTCCGAAGTTGTAATAATGCAGCACGAGAAGAAAAATTTTGGAAAAATAAAATTAACCGTTGGAATTTTACGTGGAAGTGGTGAAAGGATACAGTATTGCATTACTGCTATAGAAAAAAACGACTATACAACCCGCAACAAACACGCAATAGTTATATAATCGTAATTTTATACTGCAAAGTTACGATTAAGTTGAAACAAAAGCAAGAATGGGATAGCAGGAAAAAAATTGTTTGATGAATAAAAAATAATTAAAGGAAATTTAGAAGATAATTAAAATATGAGCGAGCTTTGCGCTCTTATTCTCTCATAGTAAATCAGCAAAATTTCAATTTTATTTGTTTATTCATACAAAAACTATAACGTATTTATTGCAGATATGAGTTGGTATTTTTGAATTAAAGTCTTTTGATGTTCCGGGAGGAGCACGCAAGATGGAAAGTTTGTAAGCGCAGAAGATATTAAAGAATATTTATCCGGGGAATAAACCATAAAGTATAAAACCCGCCTATGTTATAATATAACATAGGCGGGTTTTATTTTTGGCTTGATTGTTCGGGAGCAGGGGCAGTTAGTTGGTAGTAGTATTGCTTGTGGGCATTACGCGGGGCTGCGTGAGGGATGGAGGCGGTATCCTTTTTACAAGCATAGCGCAGTAAAAAGATATAGACGAGAGCCCGACCTGCTGCGGTTTTTAAGCAGCAGGGCACGCCAAAATTATTACAGCAAAAGTCGTAACTTTACAGGATAACTTTACAGCAAAAATTCTATGGCAAATCACGAGGAACAGTTTAAGAAACTTATTGCTCATGCGAAGGAGTATGGGTTTATTTTTCCGTCAAGCGAGATTTATGACGGACTTGCGGCGGTGTATGATTACGCGCCTT
>JAISVE010000170.1 GCA_031271725.1 Bacteroidales bacterium | reverse complement strand
ACTCCAACAATTGTGTCGGCTGAGGAAGCCGTTAAGGTTGTTAAAACAAACGACCGTATTCATGTTCATTCGGTGGCATGCGCACCGCAAAAACTTATTGAGGCACTCTGCGAAAGAGGACGCAGAAAAGAATTTACAAACGTGCGTTTGCAACATTTGCACACAGAAGGTCCCGCGCCTTACGCAGGTGCAGAGTTTGAAGGCATTTTTCAACTTGAATCTTTCTTTGTAGGACACAATGTCCGCAAAGATACGCAAGCGGGTTATGCCGACTATATTCCGATTTTTCTTTCGGAAACACAGCGTTTGATTCGTGAAGGCTATTGCCGCCCTAATGTAGCGATGGTGCAGGTTTGTCCGCCGGATAAACACGGTTATGTATCGCTTGGAACTTCTGTTGATGCAACGCTTGCTGCAGTTGAAACAGCGGACACAGTTATCGGCGTTATCAACAAAAATATTCCTCGTGCCTTTGGTGATGCAATGATTCCGATGAGCATGATTGATATTTGGTGTGAAGATAATACACCACTTATCACAGCTGCGCCGGCTCCACCGTCAGATATAGAAGTGGCAATAGGCAAGAATGCTGCTGCGCTTATTGAAGACGGTGCTTGTTTGCAAATGGGTATCGGCGCAATTCCCAATGCCGTACTTTCGCAACTCGGCAACCACAAAAATCTCGGCATACATACCGAAATGTTTGCAGACGGCGTGCTGCCTCTTGTAGAAAAAGGCGTTGTAAACGGTGCTGCAAAGAAAATAGATACAGGCAAAATTGTTTCTACTTTCCTTATGGGCAGCAGGGAAGTATATGACTTTATTGACGACAACCCGGGCGTGTTAATGATGGATGTTAAATACACAAACAGTGAGTTTAATATTGCAAGAAATACTAAGGTTACAGCAATAAATTCCGCACTTCAAATAGATATTACAGGTCAGGTTTGCGCTGACTCCCTCGGTACGAAATTCTTTTCAGGTGTGGGCGGACAGGTTGATTTCATTAGGGGTGCATCTTTAAGTGAAGGTGGAAAAGCAATTATCGCAATGCCTTCAGCAACCGATAAGGGCATAAGCAAAATTGCTCCTGTGCTTACTTCCGGTGCCGGTGTTGTTACCACAAGAAATCACGTTCATTGGATTGTTACCGAATACGGTGCGGTTAATCTTTATGGAAAAACATTGCAGGAAAGGGCAAAGTTGATGATTTCAATCGCTCACCCCGATCATCGTGAGGAACTTGACAAGGCAGCGTTTGAACGCTTTGGCCCGCACTTCCATTTTGTGAAAAAATAGAGTAGAAACTTTGTTTGAAAGGCGGGCATGCGAATGTTCGCCTTTTTTGTATCTTTACAAGTATTTTTATGGAAGTATGAAGAAATATTTACTTACAGCATTTACGGTTATTGTGTTCAGCATATCGGCAAGGGCATCGCAAATTCTCGTTTATATGGACGGGAGCCAGCCCAACCATCTTAAAGCGTATGGGGTCGCCTATTGGGTGCTCGAAAATGGAGGTGAGATAAGTTGGTTGTTGAATTATAGAGGCGGCAGTTTTCTTTTGCCTTACAGTAGGGAAATAGAGAGAGAATGCGTGATAAGGGGAGTCGGCGCATCTACGCTAACAGACGCACAAGTTAATGCCATGTTGCAGGAAATTGCAGATCCGCAAAGTAATACGGACGAAGTTAAAATGCAGAAAGCCCCAAAAGTTGCAGTGTATGCGCCGAAAACACTCTTGCCTTGGGATGATGCCGTAGTTATGGCTCTTAACTTTGCCGAAATTCCTTTCGATCTTATATACGATGATGAAGTGATGTCAGGAGTGTTGCCGGCTTACGACTGGTTGCACCTGCACCACGAGGACTTCACAGGGCAGTATGGCAAATTCTGGTACGGTTATGGCAATCAACCATGGTATAAAACTCAGGTAGCGGAAGCAGAAGCAAGGGCAAAGAAATACGGTTTTAACAAGTCCTCACAACTAAAACTTGCCGTTACTCAAAAGATACGTGACTTTGTTATGGGTGGCGGCTTTCTTTTTGCTATGTGTTCCGCCCCCGACAGTTATGATATTGCACTTTCAGCCGAAGGAGTTGATATTTGCGGCGTTCAGTTTGACGGTGATCCGATTGACCCTGCTGCTCAAAGTAAACTCGACTATTCAAAAACTTTTGCATTTGAAAATTTCAAACTTGTTACAAACCCTTATGTATATGAAGTTTCTGATATTGATGTTACCGACAGCCGTCCAAAAAACATGAACGAAAACAATGACTTTTTTTCGCTGTTTGATTTCTCTGCAAAATGGGATTGGGTTCCTACAATGCTTTGCCAAAATCATACACGTATTGTTAAAGGATTTATGGGACAGACAACCGCATTTAGAAAATTACTGATAAAGTCTAATGTTACAATTTTGGGCGAAAATGCCTCTCTCGGCGAAGCGCGTTATATTCATGGAGAATATGGAAAAGGTACTTGGACTTTTTTCGGCGGGCATGACCCTGAGGATTATCAGCACTTTGTTGGCGACCCTCACACCGATTTGAATTTATATCCAAATTCTCCGGGCTATCGCCTTATTCTGAATAATATTTTGTTTCCGGCTGCTAAAAAAGAAAAACGCAAGACTTAATTGTAAGTTAAGCCTTGCGTCAAATTTTAATTACTTGCTCCGTAATCTTAGTATTCCAACACTTTGAGTTGATAATATCCTTGCGGATGTTGGCAAACAGGACATTTTTCGGGAGCAGCATTTCCGAAGTGAACATATCCGCACTTACGGCAATACCAATAAACTTTGTCACCACGTTTGAAAACGGCGTCTTCCTTAACATTTTTCAAAAGTTTTAGAAAACGTTCTTCATGGTGTGCTTCTGCCTTACCGATAAGACGGAACATAACTGCAATTTGAACAAAGCCTTCTTGCTCGGCGATATCTGCCATTTCAGGATACATTTCCTCATATTCTTCTTTTTCGCCTGTTGCCGATGCAATCAGGTTTTCGGCAGTTGTGCCGATAACGCCCGCAGGATAAGTAGCGGTAATTTCCACCATGCCACCCTGCAAATGCTTAAAAATCATTTTAGCATGTTGCTGTTCTTGTGCTGCTGTTTCTTCAAATATTGCAGCTATCTGTTCGTAGCCTTCATTTTTTGCAACTTTTGCAAAAAAAGTGTAGCGATTTTTTGCCTGCGACTCGCCTGCAAAAGCCGTTAATAAATTTTTTTCTGTTTTGCTGCCTTTAAGTTCCATAATTTTTAATGTTTTTTTTGTAAAAAAGTTTTGTAAATGATTTGTAAAGATACGAAATATAAAGATACAAAAAAAAGAGCCGACCTTTTGAAAGATCGGCTCTTAGTGTCCGAAAGAGGCAACCATGAAAAACTACTTCTTAAACAAACCTTACACTCTTAATAGCCGTTGTAGCATATAAATCCCACATTAGGCAAATGGACACAAATACTAAGGTACGAAAAAATTATGAATATGCAAAATCTATTTATTGAATTTTATTAACAATAAATTAGACGTTTATATGCAACAAGGAATAATATAATGATATTCATGATATTGCTTCATGTTTTTAATGTCCTTGTAGTTAAAAAATTACTTATTAAAGTTTGGCATTGCTCTCGATAAATGTTATTCTGCTTCGCAGAATGATTTTCGGATGCGGTTCGGAAACGAAAACAAGTTTTCGCTTCGCTCGGCAAAGTCAAAACAAGTTTTGCCTCTGCTCTCGCTTAATCGCAACTTTCGTCAGAAATTAAGAAAAAATTAAGACAAATGTTAAAAATTCTTAACGTTTAAGAATTTTTAAGAAAAAAAATTTGGTGATGGCTTATGCGGTGTTTATTTTTGCGCGGTATGAGAAAAAAAATAATTATTATTGTTGCGACTGCTGCGTGTATATTAGCAAGTTTTTTTGTAAGTGCCGCTACAATTGCCGAATCGCAAGATACCGGCGCATCATCGGCAATCAATATTTTTAGTGATTTTGGCAAATATCTTGCAGATATGCTTGCACCGGGCGAAATTCAACAACTTCCGCTCGGAATATCCAAGAAAATAGGTTCGGCAACTTTCGACATTCTTATAACACGCGCAAGTGTGAAGGCAGACTATATTGATGCAGATATTTTTCTACGTGTTACTGCCGGCGGTCAGCGTTATTTTTTCGGAACCGACAGTGTAAAACTTTCTGCAAACGGACTTTTTTTTGTAGAGGAAGTACGCCTTGGATTGCTTAGCGAGCAGGAGTTTTCATTAAAGGGCGGAGTAATGAAAGTCAAATTAAAAGGCGATAAATACGGAAATAATTTGCCGCAAACTTATGTTGTTTTCGATTGCAATGGCTTTAAGGAAATCAGTTTGGCAGGTAGTGTTGAATTTTCAAATTCCATTATTGCTCCGGTGAATTTCGGGAAACTTTTTCCAAAAGGAAAAGTCATTGCATCCTTTGACGGTTATGCCGCTTCTTTTGACGATTTGCTTTTAACTATTCATATTCCCGAATTTGAAATTACAGGTTTTCCCGATTGGCGGTTTCAGGCTGGTACGGCAATTCTTGATTTAAGCACTCAGCGTAATGCAGAAGCAATGAAAACTTATACTGCCACACGCGAATATTTACCCAAAGACGAAGAAGAAGAAAATTTATGGACAGGTGTATTTTTGAGCGATCTCACGGTAACTTTTCCATCTTATATAAAAGGCAAAGACAGCAAACCGCCTGTAATAACTTCCGAAAATTTCTGGATTGACGAATATGGTGTGACAGGTGTTGCTACGGCTCTGAATATTTTAGACAAAGACTTGGGACAGATAGGCGAGGGGTGGGGAATTTCGATTGACAAGTTTGAATTGGCATTTGTGCGCAATAAAATAATTCGAGGCACAATGGAGGGAGTGATAAGCCTGCCGATAAGCAAGAATAATACCTTTAATTATTCTACAACTTTCTATGAAAACGGAAAATGGATGCTGAAAGTACACCCTGATGAAAAAATGAAATTTGACATGTTCAATGCTGACGATGTTATGATTTCAAAAACATCATACATTTCAGTAATAAAATATCCGGATGCCGATTTTCCTGAATTGACAGCTTGCTTGTCGGGAAAAATGCAGATAAATCCATTTAAAGATAATGTGCGGAATTTTAATTTGGGGACTATAGAATTTTCGTCATTCAAAATAACAAATAAAGAGGGCGAACCGCCTGTATCCATAGGCAAGTTGAAATTTGATAAGGAAATAAAGTTCGGCGGTTTTCCCGCATCAATAGACGACATAACATTTTCATATACCAAGAAAGAAATTTTTTTATCGCTGGATGTGACTGTCCGTTTTACAAGCGAAACGGCAGGGGCTTTCAAAGGCAGTTCGACACTTAAAATATATGCACTTCCTACAGATAGCGGTTATAGATATAATTCTACGGAATTGACGGATATTGCTATTGATTTTTCGAATGCGGCGTTTGCATTTAAAGGCAGTGTTAAGCATTACAGGGGACATTATATTTACGGTGACGGTTTTGATGGTGATATTGATTTGTCTATAGTGCCGCTGAACAATATGGGAGTTAAAGCAAAGATGATGTTCGGTCGGGTTTATGACGATGATTTGGCTGATTCGCTTTTCGCGAAAGGTTTGGCTAATTCTATGGCTTCGGCAATTTCTGCTGCAGGCGGTTATTCTTATTGGTATGTTGATTTTTTGGCACGCTTCGGAGAAAACGGTTTCCCTGTATTTCCGGGCTTTAAGTGCAGTGGAATAGGCGGTGGTGCGTATTATCAAATGGGATTGGAAAGTAATTATCAAGGCAACAAATACGGTGAGGAACTTACCGAAACAGGTTTGCGCTATTATCCCGACAGCAGTCAGGGTGCAGGTGGAAAACTTTCGTTAGAAATTTCTACGGCGGGCAGTGATATATTTAAAGGACTTGCTTCTGTTGATATAGGTTTTAACAATCACAGCGGTTTAGATCATGTTACGTTGCAAGTAAATGCGTCTTTTTTGCCGCCGTCTTCCGGATTTGCGGAAGGGCTTGGCTCTTGGGTGGAAAGGGTGGCAGAGGCAGTGCAGCCGGAAAATGCTGCAAAGCGAAAAAAGAGATCGGTGTCGTCTGCGAAATCAAGTATTGCCGCTGTGGGTGTGCTATCATACGTCTTTCCTGAGAAAGCATTTTACGGCTCCCTTGAAGCGTATTTGAATATGGGACTTCTTAGAGGCGCGGGCAGTGAAGGTTTGGCAGGTAAAATGAATATGTATTTCGGACCTGATATGTGGCATATAAAAGTCGGTGAGCCTAAACATCCGCTTGCGTTGAAATTGAAATCGGGAAAAATGGAAGCGCAGGCTGCTGTTTACTTTATGACAGGTAATAATCTGCCGTCAATGCCTGCGATGCCGAATAATATTTCACGCCTTTTAACTAATGAACCGTCTTTGCCTGCGCGGGATATTTCGTCTTTGACGAAAGGCTGTGGTGTGGCATTTGGTGGCAAGTTCAGTGTTAGTACGGATCGTATGAACTTGGTTGGTGCTTATGCGGAACTTGATTTTGATGCAGGCTTTGATTTGATGATGAAGAATTATGGTGATACGCTTGTTTGCGGTGATTTCGGCGATATACAGGTCGCCGATGATGATGTGCGGACTTCTTCTAATGATGTATTGTCTTCTGCGGGCGGATTGCAACCTGTGGGCATTAACGGTTGGTATGCAACAGGGCAAACTTATGCATATTTGTTTGGTGATGTTGGTTTGCAACTTAATGTGTTTGGTAAGAAAAAAAGTTTTTCACTTGGACAAATAGAAACGGCTGCAACACTTAAAGCAGCATTGCCCAATCCGTCTTATGTCGAAGGTAGTTTCGGGCTTAATTATTCAGTATTAAATGGGCTTGTCCGCGGCTATCACGTTTTTGAGTTTGATTTAGGTGACAAGTGCGAAATAAGATAAGACAATGTTATCATTACCTTTTGCAAGCAAAGATGATGAAAAAATAAATAATTAAACAATGGAAAGAAAAATTTTAGTTTTAATGTTATTATCAATAGCTGTCGGTTTTGCAATAG
>JAISVE010000112.1 GCA_031271725.1 Bacteroidales bacterium | reverse complement strand
AAAATATACTTTATTCACTTGGGTATAAAGTGAAAGTAGAAAAAATTTAATTTATGGAATTCATCTGCTCCGCAACTACTTCCGCAATATCTTTTACTTCCGTCAAGTTCAAATCCGCAAAAGTTTTTTTGCAGGCGGGACAGGCGGTTACAAGGCAATCGGGTTGCGCAGACAACTCCGCCCCGGCAGTCATTTTAAGCATCGCATCCTTGGCTATCAAACGGCGTTTTTTGAATGGCATTGATTCCGTGGCAATGCTGCCGCCGCAACACAAAGCATTTTTGCCGTCATAGTCAGTGGCAATAAGAGTGCCGGAAGCACGCAGTATTTTGCGCGGCTGCTCATATATACCGCTATGACGCCCCAATTCGCAGGAATCATGAAACACCATCTTTTGCTCACCTTTGCTTAGCGGTAGCCGTCCTTCGTCAATCAAAGTTGAGATATACTCTGTGTGATGCAATACCGGAATATCAAGTTTGTAAGCTTCCTTAAACACTTTATAGCAAATAGGACAAGAAGTGACTAACATCTTTGCGCCGAAGCCGGCTATCAACTCCGTATTTTTTTCAATCAGTGCCTGTGCCGCATACTCCTCTCCGGCCTGCATAAGCGGACGACCGCAACAAACAGTTGCATCTTCGTCCATAAACTTAAACTTATCATTTGAGGCTTGCAGAATTTTAAGCATTGACTTTTTTATTGCGGGCGTAAGTTGTGTCATGCAGCCGGCAAAATACAAAACATCTACATCCTGCGCCGAAAGCCCCGAAACTGCTGAAACCCAGCCACTCGCCGCCGGCAGATAGCCATACTGGTTTTCCGCATAAAGATCCTGACTAAGGTTTTTTACATTTTGCTTTAATTTTACGGAATTGATGCCCACAGGGCAGTTCTGTACGCAGCGGTCACACATAAGGCAGTAGCTTGCGTTTTGACGCGCTTCCTTATAGTTCCACCAGCGGATGTTGCGCGTAAAATTTATAGTGGCATTGTCGTGCAAACTTGCTGCCGAAATCATTTGACACGGGTCAATACATAATCCGCAACGCGAACAGGAATATATTTCCACCTTGGCGTAACCCGAATTTTTGCTCCGTTCCCTAATTCCTGCGTTTCGCATAAGTATAAGAAAGACTTCGGACAAAATGTGCATAAATCTTGACCACGGAAGCACTAGGAAAAACACCATCAGACAGCAGGAGTATGCCCACCATATAGGGCGGATAAGTGTCTCATTGGCAAGGAACAGGTTGAAACTTTCAAAAATCATACTGAAGCCGCGTGTGAGAAATCCGCCGCCGCTAATTTCGGAAGTGAAACTTTCGGCTAAAAAGCGCAGTGGAAAAATAAGCCACAATGAGAATACGGCAATTTGGTCATTCCATTTCAGTTGGGTAGTACGCTTCATTCCAAACAGTTTTTTACGAAAACGTTTGATAACAGCTAAAGCCACACCCGAAAGTACTATGAGCAGGAAAAAATCCATCAGGAAGAAGAATAATGAGCCGCCCAGGGTATTACCCTCCTCCAACATAAAGTAGCGGAAAAATATTGGAAAATACGGCAAGTTCAGGTGATGAGGACAGAAAAAGAATACTTCAATATGTCCCAATACAATAAGCATAAACCAGCCGAAAGCAAGGCTCGTGTGCATATAGCCAAGCACCCAATTTTTGCGCCAAATTTTTACGTGAAAAAGACAGTCTGCAAAAATATCTTTGACAGTTATAAGAATTTTCCAAGAGAGAATATGCCGCCATAACTTCTTCCTGTCTGCACGAGGCAAAGATTGCACCACTCTTACAAGGGAAATCAAAAGCCACCCCAGTACGAAGAATAAACCAAAGGTGTATGGCAATACAAAATTATCGTAACTAAATCTCTCTATCATCGATTGGGCGTAATTTATCGGTTAGACGTTCTTTTGCAACTGGAGCTTTCAATAAACGACTAACTTGCAGCACAACATTGCGCGTATTAACATCCTTGGGGCAAATCATTTGACACTTGCCGCATAGCATACAGCGTGTAACAACTTCACGTAGCGGCTCTATTTCTCCACGCTTTACCATAAGTTGGATTTTGCGCAGATTGTACTCCGTAAAATTGCCTGCGGAACAAGTGGCAGTGCAGGAACCGCAAGATATGCAGGAAGTAAAACTATGTTCCATCTCTACCGTTTTTTGGGCTATGCCGAAATTGGCTTTGTCCAAATCTACCGCAGCACTGCTTAGTTTTATGTATCCGAATTTATTCATTTAACTCATCAAGTACGAAAATACCTCTGCCGCCGCCGCCCGTGCGTCTGCAAGTGTTTCGGGAATAGTTTTCGGACCGGTGCAAGTACCTGCCAAAAACAGTCCTTGTGTATTGGTATGGTTGCGCATGTCATAGGCATTTTGTCCGTTGAAAAAACGGTCGCTGCCAAGTTCTATTCCAAGTTTTTTTGCCAGCAAGTTACTACTGCCGCAGGGCTCAACGCCCACCATCAATACAAGCATATCCACAGTTAAACGCAGCGGCTTCCCAAGCAACGTGTCCTCTGCTTTTATCAATAAGCGTCCGTCTTTTGTTTCGGCAGCCTCCGACAAACGTCCGCGCACAAATTGCACATTATATTTTGACTGTGCCTCGTGATACATATCCTCAAATTGGCGGTCAAACATACGCAAGTCCATGTAAAAATTATATACCTCCGCCTCAGGATACATTTGCTTGATTTCGCTTGCCTGCTTTACTGCTGTTACGCAGCATACTTTGGAACAATAATTGTTTCCCACCTTCTCATCGCGTGAACCTACGCAGTGGATAAAAGCCACTCGTTTCGGCTCCCTGCCGTCTGCACAGAGTACCTTCCTTTTTTTGAACATTTCCTCAAGATGGGTTGAAGTAATAACGTTGTCGTAAATACCAAAACCGTATTCCTCTTTACGGCGTGCATTGAATGTGTCAAAACCTGTGGATATAAGGACGGCATCGGTTGTAATGCTGCGGTTATTGGTAAAGGTGATTTCAAATTTAGCACCGTTTTTCTCAATGTGTTGCACCGAAGTATTATAAAACAATTCGGCACGGTTGCTCAAGCCGCCTATTATGTCTGCAAGCACATTTTCTGCCTTTTCCTGTGTGGGAAAAAGCCTGTCCCACTGCAACAAGTGTCCGCCGATTTCTTTCTTATTTTCTATGAGATATACCTTTATGCCCGACTTTGTAAGTTTGGAGGCTGCCTCAATTCCGGCAATCCCGGCTCCTATAATGGCTACACTTTTCATACG
>JAISVE010000107.1 GCA_031271725.1 Bacteroidales bacterium | reverse complement strand
CAGCACACCGGCAGAGGCGGGCGTAAGTACCGCTACCGTTGCCGCGAGTGTCTATATCGACATGAACACAACCGGCATTGAAACTATTGACTATGGTCTTGTTGGGGCTTCGGCAAGTTTGCGTGTGAGCCCGAATCCGACTTCCGGCGTTATTACTGTTGAGGGTTGTGGGGATGGTTTCGGCGTTTTTGGTAGCGGGGGCAACAACAGCGGCGGTTTTGGCTCCGGCTCTGACCGCGGGGATGCCACTTTTGCTTCCGGCGCTTTTGGCAGCGGTAGCAGTGTTTCCAGCTCCGGCTCTGCTGCCGGCGAAATTTCCGTCTATAGTTCAGACGGCAGGCTTATCCTCCGCAGCCGCAGCAATCACATCGACCTCTCTGCATATCCCTCCGGCGTGTACATCCTCCGTGCGGGCAATAAAACAGCACGTGTAGTGAAGAAGTAACAAGCAGCCGCTTCAAGTACCGACAGACAGTATCTCAATAAATATCGGCGAGCCGTAAGGCTCGCCGATATTTTATCATTGTTAATAACTTTTATTGTTTTTTCCAATTTAGAATCCAAAATTCTAATAGTTCAACCCAAACGCCCATAAAGGTATTACATTTTTGTAAAGACTATTGACTTGTGCCCTTAAGTCCATTAAAAAGTCATATCTTTGCGTACACTTAGAAGTTAACCGCAAGTGGTGAAAAGAACAAAGTATATTTCTCTGACAGAAAGGTACTTTCAATAAAAGGAAAGATATGTGTACTTTCAGCGAATTAACATAAAATATCACATAAAAATGAAAAAAGTTGTATTAGTAACAGGTGCTTCTTCGGGAATGGGGGAATCAACCGCAATTTTGTTAAGTCGGCAAGGATACAAAGTATATGGCGCTGCACGCAGAACAGACAAAATGAAATCTTTGGAAGATAACGGTGTTACGATTATTCCGTTAGACCTTACCGAAGATGAATCAATTATTAAATGCGTTGAAACAATAATCCAAAAAGAAGGTCGGATTGACATTTTAATTAACAATGCCGGTTACGGCTCTTATGGTGCGGTTGAAGACGTGCCTTTGGAAGAGGCGCGAAGACAATTTGAAGTAAATTTGTTTGGGTTGGCACGACTTACTCAACTCATTTTGACAAGTATGCGAAAAAATAATTATGGCAGAATTGTAAATGTTTCCTCAATGGGCGGAAAAATTTATACGCCTTATGGTGCGTGGTATCACGCTACAAAACACGCATTAGAAGGTTGGTCGGATTGCTTACGATTGGAAGTAAAACCTTTTGGAATTGATGTTGTAATTGTTGAACCCGGAGGCGTAAAAACTTCGTGGGGTGTAATTGCTGCCGAAAATTTAAAGAAAACTTCGGGTAGCGGTGCTTATGCCAAAGGTGCGAATAAAACTGCCGATAATATGGCAAATATGTATTCAACAGGAAAAAATCTCACCAATCAAGACGTGTTGGCTAAAACAATCGTAAAAGCTGCAACCGTTGCAAAACCTAAAACAAGATACGTGAAAGGGTTTATGGCAAAACCAATGATTCTAATTCGTCAATGGTTTGGTGACAGATTGTTTGACAGAATGATAGTTTCATTTGGTTAGTCCATCATGGTTTTGGGACTTTTACTCAAGAGTAGTACTTGCAATTCTTTTTGTTTTACTTAGCGGGATTACAACGTACAAGCTATATTTTGAAACACAACACTCCCGAAACATATATCTCAATACTCCATATTGGTATTATGAATTAACGCGATTTATAGGAATGACTTGTTTTATTACTTTTGCCTATATAGAATATAAATCAAATAATAAAATATGGGCTTTGATATGGGGTGCGCTTGCTGTATTGATAAATCCTTTTGTTAAAATTGCTCTTACGAAGCCTATTTGGAGTATAGTTGATATAATTATTGCAACAATACTTATAATTTCAATATTTATTAAAAGAAAAACTTCAAATAAAATCCCAATTGAAGAAAAATTTGGTTAATTGGAAATAAATTTGTAACTTTGTTTAAGAAAAGAAAAACTAAGCACTATTAAGTGTGATCATCATGGGAAAAACCCGATTATAGCAAAGCCATTATGTTAATCATAGTGGCTTTTTAATTTTATTAAAATCTTATTAGAAACAATGAAGAAAGTTATTATTCTAATTGACGGACAAAATCTTTTTTATACTCTCAAATCCCTCAAGTTAATTGAAAAGGATTTAATGTGGGATTGCTTATTTAAGTCTATAATTGACGATAACGACGAACTGATTAGAGTGTATTGGTTTAGACCTCAACGAATTTTAGATACCCACTACACAAGACAAAACATTAGAACAGATATTGTTCATAAAAAATACAGGACTCATTTAGAAAAGTATAAAACAGATATTAAAGCCGTCCCTAAAGACATAATAAATATTATAGAGGAAGAGGCGACTTGTATTGAAAGGTGGTTAAAAGAAGAGAAAGAGAAATTTTCATCTATTGAATATGCCTACGATCAATTATCTTTAAGTTTTGATGATATAGAAATTGTAAAAACAGGCATATTAAAGGTCAACCCATATAAGCAGGAAATTACAGGAGAAAAAGGTGTTGATATTGCCCTTGCCGTTAAAATGATTTCTTTAAGTGTTGAAAAAAAATGCGATAAAATAATTTTAATAAGTGGCGATTATGACTATGCCGAAGCTGTAAAATATACTAAAAACAATATGACCAAGATACATATTGTAAAGTTTCACAAAGGAGTTCCCCCGAAAAATAAAAGTGTTTCTCGCGATCTCGCAGTGTTAGCAGATAAAGTTATAGATATTTACGAAAGCGATTTAGAGGGTTTTAAACGCAAACAATAAACAGTAAGCACTACCTTAAAAATAAAACACCAAATAATAACACTATGAAAAAACTATTGCTTATATTAGCGGTCGCAGTTATTACCACTTCTTGCTATAAAGAGGGGGAGGAATTTTTTAAACTTTTAAGGGGAACAAGGTGGGAGGCTGTTGATAAGGATGTTACTTCCGGAGATAACTACCATCCAGGTCCGACAGCGATAAGTTTTAGTTCTGTTGGTAAAACTGCCAAGATGGAGATAGCGGGGATAACAGAAAAAATAAAAACGAAATATAGGGTTATAGGTCCAAATACGATTGAAACGTACGGAGACAATACGGGTGGCACTTTTATATTTGGATATGTGGGAAATGGTAATAACGGATTATATTGTATATATAACGGGAAAGATAAATACTATAACTTCTTAGAATAACATCGCAGGCGCAACTGCGGTGGTCGGTCATTTGTCAAGAGTTTTAAGACGTTCATAATTAGAACTGAATGTATGAGCCATTTCTGCAATGCTTGGCATTCCGGTAAAAACAAGTTTCTCCATCTCCTTAAAATCATTCCTGTATTTTATAAAGACAGTTTTCGGATTTTTATATAATTCTACATCGGAAAAATTCGGGACGGTATTGCCATTTTCGTTTTCTTCATTCTTTGTTGCTTGAAATAGTTGCACAAAATCTTCAGTCACAAAGTATTCTTTAACAACAGAACTGTTAAGTAAATAATGAATATCGTAAATATCCCTTATTTTTTGACGCATAACGCTATCATCACCGGCAGACTTCGCCACACGACAAAGTTTATCGCATAATGTTTTTACGGGATTTACACACAACACTTGCGTTGCTTGCATACCAAGTTCTTCTATTAAATCTTTACGCCCTATTTTTTCTAAAAAATTCTGTAAATAACTTTCTATATTTCTGCTGCTATACAGTATTATGCTGTTGGGGCGCAGTGCAGAAACTTCAACAATTATATTTGCATTGCCATAATCAAAAAACGATTTGTAAGGGTGTATTGTTTTACGGCGAGTGCCGCCTTTAATTTCTTCAGGGTGATTATCAACTTTCATAAATGACTTTTCAATTTCTTTAGAAATATCATCTTTGAAAAGTTTGGTTTTTGTTAAAGACATATCAGTATCAGGTCTAACACATAAATCCACATCTTCCGAAAATCTGTTTATAATGCCCCACGCTTTGGAAAGTGATGTGCCGCCTTTGAATAGGAATTTGTCGGCTTTATCGCTTTTTTGCAGATCGGACAGCATTTTGCAAACGTAGTAATCTTTTCAATATTTTGCTCATCTATTCTAATGCCCTGTGTGAGGAAATACTCACTGCAACGCAGTATTGCTTCTTTCAACAACTCTTCATTCATATTGATATTCTTTTAAGATTGTTTGTAATGTTCTTTTTGTGTGCAAGCTATAAGAATTCGAAATCTTTATAAGTTCTTTCAGTTCTGATTTTGTTATAATTTTTATTTGATACTCCATTAAAATATGTAAAGCATTATCGGACGACTGATTTGGTATATTGTCTATGTTTTCGAT
>JAISVE010000080.1 GCA_031271725.1 Bacteroidales bacterium | reverse complement strand
TCCATTGCACGCACGGTTTTTCCGTCTGCATTTTGTTTCATATAAAAGGCTTTTATTTCCTTTGGATAGTCGGTAAGAATTACAGGATTGTTAAAATGTTTTTCTACCAAATAACGCTCGTGCTCACTCTGCAAGTCAACACCCCATTCCACTTTGTATTCAAACTTTTGTCCGCCTGCCTGTGCTGCACGCAAAATCTCGATTGCTTCGGTATAAGTTAAGCGTGTAAAATCCTTTGTCAAAATACTCTCCAAACGCTCAATTAAACCTTTGTCATACATCTCACACAAAAAGTTCAAATCCTCACGGCAGTTATCCAACGCATATTTTACAAGATATTTCAGAAACTCTTCTGCCAAATCCATATTGTCCTTTATCTCGTAGAATGCCATTTCCGGCTCGTTCATCCAAAACTCTGCAAGATGTCTTGGTGTGTTGGAATTTTCGGCACGGAAAGTGGGTCCGAAAGTGTATATTTTAGAAAGCGCGAGTGCCCCAAGTTCGCCCTCAAGTTGTCCGCTAACTGTTAATGCTGCCTGACGACCGAAAAAGTCCTGACTGTAATCAATTGCACCGTCTTTGCGTGGCGGATTGCCAATATCTAAAGTTGTTACCTGAAACATTTCACCTGCACCTTCGCAATCGGAAGCAGTAATAATTGGCGTGTGTAAATAAACAAAACCATGCTCCTGATAAAAAGTGTGCAAGGCATAAGCCATCGCATTGCGTATTCTTAATACACAACCGAAAGTATTTGTGCGTGGACGCAAGTGTGCTATATCACGCAAAAATTCCAATGAGTGCCCTTTCTTTTGCAAAGGATATTCTTCAGGATTTGCCTCACCGTAAATTTCTATTGACTGAGCCTGCACTTCAACATTCTGCCCCTGTCCCATTGAAGGAACAAGCAAGCCTTTAACACAAACGCAAGCACCTGTGCTAATGCGTTTCATCAAGTCCTCATTAAATTGCGCCGAAGAAAGTTCGGCAACCACCTGTATATTCGCAACACAAGAGCCGTCATTAAGCGCAATGAAAGCAACATTTTTATTCCCGCGCTTTGTGCGCACCCAGCCTTTTACAGTTATTTCTCTGCTTTCGCCTTCTGCCAAAGAAAGTGACAATATATCTTTTATCATAATCAAGCTCCTAAAAAGTTTTTAAGATGTTTGTTGTGCGACTTCAACCGTCTAATCGCTTTATCCTTTATCTGACGAACTCTTTCGCGTGTAAGGTTAAACCTTATTGCAATTTCGTCAAGCGTAAGCGGTGGTGTAGAGCCGATACCGAAAGAAAGCGTAAGCACATCGCGCTCTTTTTCCGACAAGGTTGATAATGCCTGCTCTATTTCCCTCTGCAATGACTCCTTCAACAAATATGAGTCAGTAGTAGGTGCATCCTCAGCAATATATACATCTATAAAATTTGTATCCTCATCCTGTACAAGCGGTGCGTCCATAGAAACGGAGCGAGTTGTAAGATTCAACACCTCCGTTATTTTTTCCTTAGATTCATCCAATGCCGCTGCAAGTTCATCAACTGTGGGTTGACGTTCCAGCTTTTGTTCAAGACGCGATGTTTCTTTTTTTATTTTATTGATTGAGCCAACCTGATTTAGTGGCAAGCGCACTATTCTTGCCTGTTCCGCAAGTGCCTGCAATATTGACTGGCGAATCCACCAAACAGCGTAGGAAATAAACTTAAAACCGCGAGTTTCGTCAAAACGTTTTGCTGCTTTTATCAAACCCATATTGCCTTCGTTAATAAGGTCGGGCAAAGATAATCCCTGATTTTGATATTGCTTTGCAACCGAAACAACAAAACGCAAATTTGCACGTGTTAGTTTATCTAAAGCACGCTGGTCGCCCATCTTTATTCTTTGAGCGAGCGCAACCTCTTCCTCAGGAGTAATAAGCGGTTCCCTGCCTATATCCTGCAAAAATTTGTCAAGAGATGCTGTTTCTCTATTGGTAATGGATTTTGTAATTTTTAATTGTCTCATATATTATTCTTGATTTGATTCTTGAGTTACTTCCTGTTCTCTCTGCTCCCGCCTTGCATCCAGTGCTGCATGATAAGCAGCGGCATTCACTGCGTGTTCCGCACCTGTTTTTGCAAATACATGAGCTCCCGAAAAATCAGGGCTTGCGCAAAAATAGTAATACGGTGTTTTATAATTTTCAAGCACTGCATTTATGCTGCTCAACGTAGGAGTGCATATCGGACCCGGCGGTAAACCTTTATTTATATAGGTATTGTAAGGTGATTCATATTTAAGATGAGAATACAATATCCGTTTTATTTTTCTGTCACCTATTGCAAATTTAACGGTCGGATCTGCCTGCAACAATATTCCCTTTCGCAATCTGTTAAGATAAACCGAAGCAATGAGTTTCTTTTCAGAGTTTCTATCGGTTTCCAATTCAACTATTGAAGCAAGTGTCATAACTTCCGTTCTGTTCATATTAATTGCCTTTGCTTTTGCAAGCCGTTCCTCATTCCAAAATTTTTCCTGTTCAAAATAAAGACGGTGAAAAAGTTCTTCGGCTGTAACATCCCAAAAAACATTATATGTATTTGGGATAAAACAAGCGAGTACATTCTGTGTTGTAACATCACCGTCATCTAAGGAATAGTTGCTTAGAAATTCGTTATCAGACAACAATTTTATCATGTCTATCGAATCTATTTCAAGATCTCTACTTAATTTATTCGCCGCATCTTCTATGCTTACAAGACGATTAAAAGTGAGTTTTTTTTCATCTTGCGCGCCGGCACGCAGTTTACGTACAATGCTTGTTCCTGTAGAATTGCTGCTCAAAAAATAGTAGCCGCATTTTACGGAATTGTTATCATATTTGAATATGCGTGAAAGAAGTTTGAATTGCCACATCTTTACTTTTCCTGATGCTTCCAAACTGTCGGTAACACTCTTGAAATTTTTTCCTGCAATATAAAGTTCATAGTCATCTTTCATTACAGGTGCCGTAAATACTGAGGTTATCAAAGATGCTATGCCAATAAGCAATGCAAGAACAATACAAAAAGCAGCCAACATAATTTTTTTGTTGGCTTTTTTCTTGCCTTTACGTTTTTTGCTTTTTACCATATTATCCTCCTATTCTTCTAATGAGAGTTTGTTCATTTGATTTTGAATTACCTCATCCTCTATCTTTCCGAATAAAATTACCGGCTCGCCAAGCTCAACGCCCGCTTCTACCAATATTTCCCTGTTCGCCTCATCCCACTTCAAATTGTTGCCCATCTTTAACATCTCCCTTATCTTTGTTGCCGTAAAAGGTAAAAATACCTCACACAAAACAGCAAGATGTGCAACTATTTGTATAGATATATTAAGCACTGTTGCAGTGCGTTCTACATCTGTTTTAATCAATTTCCAAGGCTCTGTTTCGGTCAGGTATTTATTGCCCAAACGTGCTAAATTCATCACTTCGCCTAATGCTTCACGGAAACGGTATTGCTCTATGCTTTCTGAGATTTTAGAGGGATATTGCAACATCTCGTTTACTGTTTCCCTGTCTATATCCTGCAACTCGCCGCACGAGGGCACTTTCCCTTCAAAATATTTGTGGGTAAGCACCATAATCCTATTCACAAAATTGCCGAATATAGCCGCCAATTCGTTATTATTGCGTGCCTGAAAATCTTTCCACGTAAAATCATTATCCTTTGTTTCCGGCGCATTTGCCGTAAGCACGTAGCGCAACACATCCTGCATATTCGGAAAGTCTGTCAAATATTCGTGCAGCCATACAGCCCAATTTTTTGAAGTGGAAATTTTTCTGCCCTCCAAATTCAAAAACTCGTTTGCAGGAACGTTGTCAGGCATAATATAACTTCCTTCTGCTTTTAGCATCGCAGGAAAAACAATGCAATGGAAAACTATATTGTCTTTGCCGATAAAATGAACAAGTTTTGTGTCTTCGCTTTTCCAATACTCCTCCCAGCTGTTTGGATTGCTGTTTGCAATTGCAGGGTTTACTGCCATTAAGTCTGTCATTAAGACAGGGTCTGCAAAAAGTTCCTGCGTTGCGGAAATATATCCGATAGGCGCATCAAACCAGACATACAACACTTTTCCTTCTGCGTCCGGCAGGGGTACTTTTACCCCCCAATCCAAATCACGAGTTACGGCACGCGGCTGCAAGCCTTGATCTATCCATGACTTGCATTGTCCGTAAACATTTGTTTTCCAATCGTTGCGATGTCCTTCTAAAATCCATTGTTTTAAAAAATCTTCATAATTGTTAAGAGGCAAATACCAATGCTTGGTTTCTCTTTTTACAGGTGTGTTGCCACTAATTGCAGAGCGCGGGTTGATAAGTTCATCGGGGCTTAAGGCAGAGCCGCATTTCTCGCACTGGTCGCCATAAGCATCCTGCGCATGGCAATGCGGACATTCACCTATAATATATCTATCTGCTAAAAACTGCTTGTTTTCCTCATCATAAAATTGCATTGAGGTCTTTTCTATAAAACAACCCTTATCGTAAAGTGTTTTGAAAAATTCAGATGCGTTTTTATGATGATGTTCGTTTGATGTACGGGAATAAATATCAAAGGAAATGCCAAAATCCTTAAAGGATTGTTTGATTATATTATGGTATCTGTCAACGAGTTGCTGAGGCGTTATGTCTTCATTACGAGCTTTAATGGTTACGGGAACACCATGTTCGTCAGAGCCGCCGATAAATACAACTTTGCGCCCTTGCATGCGCAGGTAACGCACGTAAATATCGGCAGGAATATATACTCCTGCGAGGTGTCCTATATGTACGGGACCATTGGCATAAGGAAGTGCCGTTGTTACTGTATATCTCTTATAATTTTTCACTTTTCTACTTTATCTATTTTATAGAATTATAATGCAATAGATTTTGCTGTTTTTTTTGCTCAAATTTGAAGTTATTCTTTACGAAAAAGGCTGCGAATATAACCATTTTTACCGACAAAATCAAGCGCACACAACACTGCAAAAACCATGCCCAAAATAAACTTTTTATTGTTAAAAATCTATTGTATAGCAACTATTTCCGCCTGAAATTCTGCTTATATTTGTAGTTGGGAAATTTACATTAAAATTATGAGAAACAATATCTTCTTTACTGTAGCACTATTTATTATTTTTGCAACCTGTGTTTGCTTGGTTACGGTTATCCCTTGGCACAGCGCAAAAGCAGGGGTCTCTATACAAACATATATGTCAGGCTTACTTGCTAATGAGGATAATAAAGAGAAAGAAATAAGAAAAGAGCTCAAAAAGGTGGAAATAGAGCGCATCTTAGACGAGGCATATAACAACAAAATGTTTAATGGTCAGGTACTCTACGCCGAAAACGGAGAAATTCTCGTAAATAAAACTTACGGTTATTCCGATCTTTACAAAAAAACGCCTATTGACAACACATGGAAATTTCAAATGTCTTCCACTTCAAAGCCCATTACTGCCGTAGCAATAATGAAACTCTATGATGAAGGAAAGATAGATATAGATAAAAGCGTAAAACATTATCTGGCGGACTTTCCTTTTCCCGACAATATAACTGTTAAACATCTTTTGCAACATCGCTCCGGACTCCCTGATTACATTAAACTTGCAGATAGAAATTGGAATAAGACCAAGACTTTCACAAACAGAAATCTCTCACCATTTCTAAAAAATATTAGTGCAAAAATTAAGTTTGCTCCCGGCACAAGGTTTGAATACTGCAACACAAACTATGCCTATTTGGCACTTCTTGTGGAAAAATGTTCCGGTTTTACCTTTGAGTTTTATGTAAGAACCCAAATTTTCGACCCTCTAAAAATGACCAATTCATACGTTTTTAATCCAAGCAAAGGGCGGCAAAGTAAAACAGTTAAGGGTTACTCTTTTTCACGCCGCAGAGGTTTTTATGAAAGACCTATTGAATTTGCTGACGGAACTGTGGGCGACAAGGGGGTTTATTCCACTGCCGAAGATTTTTTCCTCTTTGACCAGGCATTATCAGATGATAATTTTCTTTCCTCAAAAAGCAAGCAATTAATGTTCACTCCGACACAACCGTTATCTCAAACGCATAATAATGACTATGGACTTGGTTTTCGCATATCAATTGACTCTATATTTTCCGCTAACCACAATCAAAGGGTTTTCCACAACGGCTGGTGGAATGGTTTCAGGTCTTTTTACATACACAGTCCGCAAAACGAGAGAACGCTTATCTGGCTAAACAATCGCAGCGATGTAACGCTTGCTTCTACCATCAACACTATACTTATGTTTGCAGACAGTATTGATAATCCTGCCAAGTATAAGCGTAGCGTTTCGCCTTCAACTTCACCGCAGGATGCTTTGCCGGAAGACGAATATTACGGAGGTGGTGAGGAATAAAGTATAATTGCGTAACTTTGTAATATTATGAATACAAAAAACAAAGTTGGGCTTTATCTTATTATCGCAGGAGCAGCACTTTTGTTGCTTACAACTGCTGCAATTTTCTCTATTAAAAAAGGCTTTATAAAAGGCGTTGAATTTTCTTGCAGTATGCCGGAAAATTCTCTTGAAGAAGATGTAGAAATGTCGTTTACAGACGCACCCTCATTTATAGATGATACTATTTCGGATTATCCGGTTGATATGGCAGCACCTGCTACTGTTGCTGCGCCTGCTGCACCTGCACCTACCGCAAAACCTGTTGTAAAAACTACGGCAAAACCTATTACGGATATTGCAGAAAAACCGAAAACAACGCCTGCGGCAAGTTCTCAACCCAAGCCCAAGTCTCAATCAACTATCACAACGAGCAAAACAAACTCAGCAATAACTGACAACTATGCCGGCAAAACTTCCACAAATAAACCCCTCCCGTCAGGAACAAATGAATTTACTATAGGTGGAATGAAAATAATAGTTGAATTTTGGAATCCCGACAAAAACTTTAAGGGTTATCATTTATCCATATCCGACAGGACACTTAAATTATTCGGGATAGACCAATATACTCCATTGCGTTTTACAAAAGAAGATGACGGCAAACTGTTAATGTACTATCGCAACATTCCATATCTTTTATTGGAGAACAGAGACATTGAGCCACTGCAACAGTATTCGGAATAATGTCTAAAATTATTCACTTTTCCAAATATCAAGGAGCAGGCAATGATTTTGTAATGCTTGATAACCGCAGCGGAGAATTCAATTCGCTTACGTCAGGCGATATTGCAAAGATTTGCTCCCGCAAATATGGTATTGGTGCAGATGGGCTAATCTTATTAGAGATTGAGGGAAATAATATCAGAAAACAAGACGACACAACAGATGAAGTTCTAAAAACTCGGAATTTAGGACTTCATCTAAGAATGAAGTATTACAATTCTGACGGTAGTATTGCCTCCTTTTGCGGCAACGGCGGACGTTGCTTCGCACTTTTTGCCCACAATCTCCAACTTTCCGGTAAGCCTTTAAATTCCTCAAATCTCTTCGTTGCACTTCGTTTGAAACTCGGTCACGTACTTCAGTACGCTCCCTCATTTCTGCACTCGCGCGCCTCGACCTTTGAGGTTTTAAAGGCTTACCCCAAAAAAAGCAAAAAAGCGAGGCTTATAACCTTCACGGCAGATGACGGCAAACACGAAGCACTTGTATATTCCGAAAACCGCATTCAAATTTCAATGAGCAATGTAGAAAGTGTGCAAGCTTGTAATTCCGAAAGACACAAAGTAACATTGTTAAACACGGGCGTTCCCCACGCAGTCGTTTTTACACCATCCATAGAAAATGCCCCAATTCAAAAAGACGGCAGAGAAATACGTCAAGATAAAGATGCCAACGTAAATTTTGTTCAAATTCTACCTGACGGCAACATCGCTATTCGCACGTATGAGCGAGGCGTAGAGGATGAAACCGATGCCTGCGGAACAGGTGCGGTTGCAGCAGCTATAGCAAGCGTTCTTATAGCCCCAAAGCAACAAACGCAAAAACAAAATGATTATCTGCACGACTTCGGTATGCACGAAGTAACAGTAAAAACCAAAACTTCAACACTTAAAGTTTACTTCACTATAACAGATAACAACACTGTAAGGGAAATCATACTCGAAGGTGGAGCAACAGAGGTATTTAAAGGAATATATAAGTTATGACTCTATTTCAATGGTTCCTGATAGCAATGACTGCATCGGCAGTTATTGTATTTATTACACTTTTCTTTGTTGATGCCGGATACGGTATGTTTATTCACAAACGTTGGGGCGCAACATTTAAT
>JAISVE010000166.1 GCA_031271725.1 Bacteroidales bacterium | reverse complement strand
CAAAGTCAAGTTAAAATTTGTTACCGCTTTCCCTTGCCTTTCATAGAGATTGGTTTCAATTTGATATTCGAGGACAGCCCTGCTCCAATTGTTTTCTACTGTTTTATTTATGTAGAATTTGGCTTGTTCTATAGACACACATTTATCTATTATTGTCTTTTGGTGCCCCCAAGGTATCTTCGCTATAGAATTACTTTCAAATTCACCCCCAAGTTGGGGGCGAATTATATCTACCTTGTTATCAATCATTTGAAATTCACCCCCAAGTTGGGGGCGAATTTCAAGAAACAATTTATTTATATCTTCCGTATAGGAATAGAACTTAAAAAATCGTTTACAATAATTCAAATTTGTTACAGATAACCCCGTCATCTCAGGAAATTCCTCCTTCAAATCCTTACTTAATTGCTCTATAAAGCCACTTCCCCACTTTGCATTTTCCTGCTTGTCCACAATTTGTCTGCCCAAATCCCAATACAGCATAATCATTTGACTATTTACTGACAAGGCTGCTTTTATCTGCCCCGTTTTGATTTGCTGTTTCAAATTTTGCAACCAATCCTTATATTCTGAAAGTTTTACTATATCACTCATTCTCCCACAAAGTTAATCATAAAGCAGTAAAAACAGAGCGTTCATTATTCTTTATTTTTAGAGCAGGCAAGGCGAAATCCATCACGACTGCTACGCTTATTTTTATTTCCGCAAGCACGATAATACACACTGCAAGCATTAGCACTGGTAAGATAGGAACCACCACGTAAACCAATTTCATCATATCCGTTACATGAGTTACTACTACAGTATTCCCAAACATTGCCACTCATATCATAAACTCCAAGAATGTTTGCCTGTTTAGTCTTTACTCTTTGTGCTCTATTGCCACTATTACCATCATACCATCCAACATTTTCCAGATCATTACTGCCTGAATACTCTGTACTGTCCATGGCTAACTTACCACCTTTTGCTGCGAATTCCCATTCCATATCCGAAGGTAAACGAAACTTCATACCATTACCAACCAAACGGCTCAATTTATAACAAAATCCATTTTTGTAATAATTTATCCCATTTACATTATATCCTACACCACCGGAAGTACCTACTATATCCTTATAACTCACATAGTACATGGGATATTCCTTACCCAATCCATTACTATCATTTGGAATAAAATCAGCATCAGGATACTTACCCATTACTACAAGCCATAACAACTGTGTAACCTCGCATTCACCAATATAAAATTCACCAATATCCTTCATAAGTAACGATGTTTTTTTGCCATTATTTTTTACATTAATCCTATAGTCATTTGTATCTTGCGCTCGTAAACCCAAACAATTACTTAAAATGAATAAAATAGTAATATAAAATCGTAGATATGAAAAACTGTAAGAGGAGTCATTATTTATTAATCGACTGTTCTGTTCTGTTCTGTTCTGTTCTGTTCTGTTCTGTTCTGTTCTGTTCTGTTCTGTTCATATCTAATGACTTATAAACGCTTAAAATTTTCCATTGCTCTATGGCGTTCGTCGGGATTAGGAGTGATGTCGAAAATGCGGAAAGATGGTTTTAGCAAGTCAATGGTCAGCAGGCGGTTTTGCAGGTTTGAGCCAAAGCCGCAGAGTGTTTTTATTGCCTCATTTACTTCAAGCGTGGCAACAACGCCGGGCAAACAGCCAAATTCGCCAATAGACTTGGACTCTGTCGCCTCAGGATAAAGACAGCGGTAAGTTGCAGCACAAACGCCCCCGCCCACAACAGAGTTAAACACCGACACCTGCCCGTTAAAACCCTTAATAGCTCCGAACACATAAGGAATATCTAATCCGACACTCAAATCATTAAGCAAATAACGCAATGTCGGATTATCACTTCCATCAACAATAATATCACAACCCTGCGTCAATTCAAGAGCGTTTTCAGAATTAAAACGAGTATTTATAAAACGAAAATCGACATCGGGATTCAACAACCGCAAAACCGAAGAAGCACAGTCAACCTTATTCAAACCCACCTGCGAAGTACTATACAGTATCTGCCGCTGCAAATTATGCAAAGCCACAGTGTCATCATCAACAATGGTTATTCCACCAATACCGCTTGCAGTAAGATAAAGTGCGGTAGTTCCGCCAAGTCCGCCAATCCCAACTATTAGCGCACGGGAAGCACGCAACTTAATTTGCCCCTGTTCACCCATCTCTGCCAACGATGTCTGCCTGATGTAACGATCTAAATTCATATTTTTAATTACGGCTGTATATAAATCGTATTGCGTGATTCAAACATCGTATTTATACTCGTTTCATTTAAGCAGTTCGATAATCTGCTCGGCATGGTTGGCAGTATCAACTTTAGGAATAACCTGCTCAATAAGCCCGTCATCACCAATAATAAAAGTTGTGCGCAACAAACCTTCACTTCCATCCTTTCTGACGCCCCATGCGCCATACTGCTTGATAATAACTTTTTCGGGGTCGGAGATCAGGTTGAAATTGAGATTGTATTTCTCGCCAAACTTCCTGTGCGACTCAACAGAATCGGGGCTCACACCGATTATCACAAAGCCATGGTACAAAAAATATTCGCTCTTGTCATTCAAACTGCAAGCCTCAGCTGTACAGCCTGAAGTATTATCTTTCGGATAAAAATACAGTATTACTTTCTTACCCTTAAACTCAGATAAAGAAATCTCTTTACCGTTTTGATTAATGCCCATAAATAACGGTGCTTTGTCGCCTTTTTGTAGTGTCATAATTGTAGATTTTTAACAAAGGTAGCCCTTTTCCGTGAATTCCTATGCAAACTTTGTCCAGTCGCGCATTACGGCTTCGTATCCTAACGAGTTTACTGCATCGCGCATCTCGGAAACACTGCGGTTATCATTGGTTGAAAACTGCGGCAGTTCGCCATTCTGTTCGCTATAGCCACCCGGCTCAGTGTGTGAGCCCGCACTTACCGATGTTACTCCAAGTGCTAACATTGCATTGCGGAATGCCGGACTTTCGCGGGTTGTTAACGAGATTTCTATATCCGGGTCGAAAAGACGAAAAGCAAGGATTAACTGAACAAAGAGTTTATCATCTATAATAAATTTAGGCGTGAAGCCTGTAGAAGCTCCGCCACAGCCGGCTTCCGCAAAAGGTCTCATTCTCGGAAATGCAACCGCATATTTGCTTTTCCAATACTTCTTTTGCAAATAACGCAAATGAGTAGCCATAAACATCGCTTCTGCACGAGGGTCTTCCAAGCCCAGCAATGCGCCAAGTCCTATTTTATGCACTTCTGCCAAACCTAAACGGTCTTGCGTATTCACACGCCATTCATAATCGCGTTTGCGCCCTGCAGGGTGATAAGCCGTATAATTTTCATGACAATAAGTTTCCTGATAAACATAAACTGCATGCAAGCCAATACCACGCAAACGCAGATATTCCTCCGCAGACAAAGGCAATACTTCAAGCGAAATCTGTGCAAAATGCGGTTGCAATAAACGCATAGCATTCTCGATATAATCAACACCTGCGTGTATCGGGCTTTCACCTGTCAAAAGCAAAATATGCTCGTAACCCATTTCTTTAAGCACACGCGCTTCTTTTAGAATTTCCTCGTCTGTAAGTGTCTTGCGTAGAATTTTATTATTGTGATTAAAGCCACAATAAACGCAATGGTTTGTACATTCATTGCTTAAATAAAGCGGGATATAAAACTGTATTGTTTTGCCGAAACGTTTTTGTGTGATTTGCTGCGACAGCACTGCCATCTCTTCAAGGAAATCCGCAGCAGCAGGCGAAAGCAAAGCAGCGAAATCTTCCGTAAGCAAATGCTCGCCATTACGCACCAAGCCAAGTACACGCTGCACATCACCCGCACTGCAAACAGTTACCTTATCCGAAATCTCCGACCAAGATATATTTTTGACAACTTCCGAAAACATACAGTACTAAGTTAGGTATTTTTTCCTTAGACACAAAACTATTTCGCAAAGTCTGTAAAGTAGATAATACCTTAAAACTACCCTTACCGCTTCTTGTTAAAAGAGTTCAGGTTCATGCTCAAGGTAATGTAATTAGGCGAGCCCAGCCGATAGAATGACGAGCGGGCATAACTTAAATCAAATTTATATACTCTAAATCCTACACCCCAAGAAAAGCCTACCATACCGGGCTTATCGCTATTTACAAGATCCGCACCGCGATTATAATTATAAGCAGCCCGCAAATAAATATTTTTATAAGGAATTACTTCTACGCCCAAAACCAAATGCCGTGCAAGATTATCAAAAAAAGATTTAGCCTTAGACATTTTTTTCAATTCACCCGTTTCAATATCTCTTTGTGCGTAAGGATTATCGTAATTGAGTTTCCAACGCTGCAAATTTGTAACTTCAAAAAACACTCTGAAAGGCGCATGAGGAATTTTCCCATAAAGAGCAACCGAAATTTCAAAAGGCATCCAAGCAAGATCATCTCCATAATAAGATTTTATCTCAGCCCCGATATTACGTAATAAAAGCGAAGCAGCAAAATTTTTATTGGGCAGTGTATAAGTGGCAGAAACATCAACTCCGAGTGCCATTCCAAAATAATAGTGCATTTGTGAAAACAAAAACTTTGCATTTGCACCAATCGTAAATTGTGAATCTATAATACTCTTACTCCATCCAGCAATAAGGGCAATATCATTAGCCGATGCCGTACCGTGTTCTACACCCATAATATCGGTAACAAGTATAGTGCCGTAATTTGCATATTGCGCATGAAAAGCAAAATTGCCAACTTTCTTGAACTGCCGCGCGTATGAAACAGTACCGTAATTTATGCCACTGAAATAATTTACAAAAGAAAAAGATATGTTGTTGTTCATTGACGAAGAAAGCAACGATGGATTAAAAAGCACATTGCCCAAATCATTATCCGATGCAGCAATTGCTTCACCGCCAAGTGAAGCGATACGCGCCGTTTGTCCCATATCAACAAAAGAAAATGCAGCACCACCGCTTTGCGCATTAACCGCAACAAAGCTAAAACATCCCAAAAATAATATCAGTACTAAACGCTTCACAACTAATCTTGAATCTGCTCATACTTCGGCAACGCCGGCAATACATCAAACATACTATTAAGTGTTTCCATTCCTTCCTTATCCAAATAGACAGGAAATGGTGCAGCAACTTTTAATTTCAATAACGCACGGTTATCATCTTCTTCCGGCATAAATCCTTCTACATATCTATAAGCCACAAATGCGCTTGGCGAAGCATTGAAAAAATAATCAAGGTCAAGAATATCGCACACTGTTTCGTATCTTTCCTTGCATATCAGCCAGCCTCCCGACAAAGTATAAATTTCCGCCTTGCCGCCTTTACCACGCACTACCATAACAACACTGTCCATTCCTATTTCCGTCAGTGTCCCATTATATGGCGCATTATTCAAAATTAAGAATAATCTGCGTAAAAGCAACTTATTATGTTGATAAGAGTCGATTTTAAATAATGAACCGTCTTTCAAATAAAACTTCCAATCACCTTCTTTAAGAGCATCATCATACATGCCGGTTATATAAAGCGAACTGTCAGGATAAAGCGCAATATAAGGGCCTGTTGATTTGTTAAGATTATATGTTACGCTCTGAAAACCCTTTTCCTGCCTGCTCCACCACGCGCCGTTGCGCAGGCCTCTATACCATTCTTGACTTTCCAGCAACACTCCGTTATAATCATACAAAAAAGTCATTCCGTCAAGCAAGCCTTTTTTATAGTGTTCTTCCTTAATAAGCGTTTTGCCGCTGCCGGAAATACCAAAATTATGAAAATATTGCCAAATGCTGTCTTTTTGTTTATCCAAATAATAACCTGTCATAAAAACGCGCCCGCTATCATCATAAAAAGTGTTGAAAGACGCATAGCCGCCGCGAAAATAAAAAGCCCTCGCAGAAACGCGTCCGTTACGGTCATAATAAGTAAAATCACCCACAGGCATATCGTCCTTAAAATGTCCTTCATAATTAAGACTGCGGGAGGTATCGGCAGTTTTCCATAAGCCTTGCTTGCGTCCTTTTTTATCAGTAACATTCTCCTGTGAAAAGGTAGACATCCCAAAACCTATACTGCAAGCCAACAACACCAAAATAATCAATCTAATTTTCACCTTACTATAAATTTTCCCTCAAGAATTCCGTCATCTTTTTATAAAGGATTTCCTCAGCATTTCCACCTCTCAATATGTGATTTTGATTTTGGAATATCAACAAATCAAAAAGCTTTCCTTCTTTTTTTAAGGCACTTATAAGTGCCATTGTATTTCTGAAATGTACATTATCATCGCTCGTTCCATGTCCAAGTAAGTATTTTCCCTTTAATTTTGAAGTTTTATTTAAGAGGGAACTCTGATCGTATCCTGTTTTGTTTTCTTGTGGAGTGCCCATATAATGTTCAGTGTATATATTATCATAGAACCGCCAATCCGAAACAGGCGACATAGCCATAGCAAGCTTAAACGGACTATTATCATTAAATATACAAAGTGATGCCAAATATCCACCGAAACTCCAACCCCATATTGCCATACGCGAAGAATCAATATATGGTAAAGTAGCAAAATAACGTGCTGCATTTATTTGGTCTTCCGCTTCCAATTCACCAAGCCTCATATAAACACATTTCTCAAATTCCGCACTTCTACCGGGAGTTCCTCTGCCTTCAACACATATTACAATATATCCCTGCGAAACAAGATATTGATGCCAACGATATTCTTCCCAATAATAACAATCACTACGAACAATTTGAATTTGCGGACCTCCGTAAACCCAAAACAGAACGGGATATTTTTTGCCTTTTTCTATTTTTTCAGGTTTCATAATCCAGTAATAAAGCGAGTCCTGCATCTTATCTGTTTTCAATACACTAATATCCTGTCTTACAAAAGAATACTCCTCCATTGCCTCTTTTAGTATGAGATTATCTTCCATAACACTAACTAAAGTTTCACCTGTGTCTGTTATCACATAGTGATAATAAGTTCTCGGAATTCCAAACCCGGAATGAGAAATCAACATCTCACTAAAATCCCTGCTGAAAAATGCTTCACTCCATCCGTCTTTCCTGTTCTGAACTTCAGGCGCAACAATCTTCAAGTCATTACCCTCAAAATCAACACTTAAAATCTCACGATTATAGGGTTTTGAATATGCTGCCTGAAAATAAATCCTATTTCTCTTCTTGTCTATTCCATATATTTTATCAATATAATATTTACCTGAAGTTAATAATTTTAATGGAGTTCCATAAGTATTAAAAAAGTAGATTTTATTATAACCATCTCTATCTGACACCACAAAATAACGTTGATTTACCGTATCATCTTCAAACATCAGTTTTTTATTATATGTAACAAACGTACTATCGTCTTTTTCATTATAAATAAGACGTGAAAATGACGAAGGCACTGCTACTGCATAAACCTTAAAGTCGTTTTGCATACGGTTTAAGGTGTAAATGAAAAACTCATCATGGCTACCACTCCATTCCATATTGAATACATACTCCAAATCATTGCCTTTTCTAAAGGCAACAGGCAAAATAAGTGTATCTCCCATATTATAAACATTTACAGATACTCTTGCTTCTATTTCTCCGGCTACAGGATATCTGTTTATATTCGGCACCGTGCTTATCCTGCTATAGACATCTATCAATACATCTTTTACATCACTTTGATCCAAACGCAAAAAGGCAATTGTTTTAGAATCCGGACTCCAAATGTAACCTCTAAAGTCGGGAGCAACATATAAAAATTCCTCTTCATAAAGATAGTTAAGGCGACCTTTTATTATTCTATCTTCCTCACCATCTGTTGTAATTGTTATATGTTTCCCCGTTTCCAAATCAAAATAGTAGAGATTATTGTTCATTATATATGCTACTTTGCTGTCATCAGGAGAGAATTCGGCATTTGAAATCTTATTTTCCACTCCCAAAATATAACCTGTATCTTTTTCTATATCCCATACTACTGCGTAATACTCAAATGAAAATCTGTAAATCTTCTGCGTTTCATATAGAAACAATACTTTCGATTTATTATGACTTATAATATAATTTTTAGGAATTCCTAAAGCACTCTTTATCTTTCTATTTAACGTTTCCGCAGAAACTATACATTCCTCACTAGCTCTACGGTTATTTTTAGACATATCCGGTATATATCTGTAAAAGCCGCTTTTTCTAATCTCGTAAATATATCTGTCGGGTACTGTTTTTATATTAACCTCTCTAAAAAAGTCAATTTTCTTTTGTATAAACTTGGGAGACCGAAATAGAGAATCAATTGTAAGGACAGGCGTTTGGGGCAACACTTTATCTTCTGTCTGATCTCCTGTTTGATTGCCCCCTGCAACTAAAGTTGTGGTTGCGTGCCCTAAGAATATCAACACGTTGCAAAATATAAGAAATAAAACAGCCCTCAATTTTTTCATCAATAATAAAATACCATTTTCCGATAAAATCTGCAAATATACTCAATTTGCTTTTAATTAAGAAATACTTAACTTTGTTGAACGTATTATTATTGCAATAATTGTTAGAGGAACTAAACTTATAAACGACATACTATGGAATTTACAGCAAAATTACTTCAGATTAGAGAAGCACAAACAGGTGAAGGAAAGAATGGTCCTTGGAAAAGACAAGAATACATTTTTGAAACAGACGGTCAGTATCCGAAAAAGATATGCGTTACCGTTTGGGGAGACAGAGCCATCCAAGATCCTTCAATAATGGAAATAGGCAATTTGCTTGATGTACATTTTGATCTGGAAAGCAGGGAACACAACGACCGCTGGTATAGCGATATTAAAGCATGGAAAATTGTTAGACATGGTGAAAACGGTGCCGCCTACGGACAACAAGCATATAGCGGACAGCCTGCTTATGCCGCACCTGCTCAAGCATCATACCCACCTCCGACACCTGTAATGCCTGCTCCTAATTTGAGTAGCCCTGCAGCTGTAACATCAGCACCCGAAAGTGTTGTTGATGATCTGCCGTTTTAGATAATGATAATTTGATATATAAAAAAGGACTTCCAATTGGAAGTCCTTTTTATTTTCCGGTGTGGCCAATTATTTCCCTGTATGTCCAAAACCGCCTGCTCCTCTTTCTGTCTCATCTAACTCGGCAACTTGCTGCCATTCAACCTGTTCATAGCGGGCTATTATC
>JAISVE010000113.1 GCA_031271725.1 Bacteroidales bacterium | reverse complement strand
CAAATCAAAAGCAATACCCGCAAGACCTTTGCGGTATCTTGCATCGGAAAGTAAGAAATTATTTCTTAACTGACGTCTATAAATAAGTTTGAAATAGCATATATCGGATATACTTCTATATTCTCGTATTGGGCAAAGTTTTCAAGTGAAGTACGAATACCTTTTGTAATTTTCTTTTCCGACATAAATACACGTAAGCTCTGCATAGCACCTTGTGTCCCTGATTTCACTTCGATAGGTACGATTTGTTCATTACGTTGGATTAAGAAATCAACTTGTGCATTTGCTTGTCGTTTTTCACGTTCCCAATAATATAACGTAACAGGATCATAGCATGATGCCGCTTTTATAAGTTCCAAACCGACAAATATTTCTGCAATAGCCCCATTATTTATGATTTTAAGGTCATCAGAAATTAGAATTTGAGAGACGTTCAGCTTCAGGGCACGTTGAAACAAACCGGTGTCCAGTAAAATATAACGTTGAAATTTGAGATTTATTTCAGCTCCTAATGGTATGCCATTCGCTGCTGTGCGGGTTATTGAATAAACTAATCCTGCCATCATCAGTAAATCCAATGCTTGCTTAACCTGTGCATTGCTCGCCTGAACGGCGGCACGCTCAAAGACAAATTTTCCTTTCGATTGATGAATAACCGACTGAAATACCTCATCAATCCTTAAAGCCGATACACGTTTTTTATACTTTGCAAAGTCGCCTCGTAAAGAAACAAGAATATCATTCAATACTTTTTGACATTTCAAAAAATTTCCGGTTTTACAGTACTCAGCAACGACTTCAGGCATTCCACCTATCACAAAAAATGTTTTTAAGTAAGTATTTAATTTGTTATGAAAAATGTCTTCCATTGGTTTTTGAGGAGAGGCTTGTCTGTAGAGATTTACCAGACGATATTCTCCCAGTGCCACTAAGAACTCATCAAACGAAAACGGAAACATATAGAGCGACCTGATTCGTCCAACACCAAAGGAGGGAATCTCCTCTAAAGCAAATTCCAACAATGAACCTGCAGCCACAACATGTAATTGAGGGTATTCTTCGTAAAAATATCGCAATTTTGATATTGCTTGTAAACATCCTTGTATTTCGTCTAAAAACAGCAAAGTCTCTCCGGGTACAATTGGAGTTCCATATTCTACTTCTAAGCGTTTACAAATCTCCTGTGGTGAAAAGTCCTCCTCAAAAATAGAATGTATTTTTTTTCGTTTTTCAAAGTTGACCTCAACAAAATATTTGAATGATTTTGCCAAATTTCTGACAGCGGACGATTTTCCTACCTGTCTTGCACCTCGCAGAAGTAGTACTTTGCGGTTGGGCTCATTACTCCATTCTAATAATTCACTGTCAATGTTTCGTTTGAGATACTGCGTTTCCATCTTTATACTGTAAAATAGTATGTTAATCAACAGCAAAGATACGGGAAATATTTTAATTATATAAATTGTAAAGGCAAAAAAATATAGTTTAATGAAATTTGTAAGCCCAAAAAATTGGTATTTTTCTAAAAATGTAAGGGCAAGATTCCGGACTATTCTTTTGCCATAATCAGCATGTCGGTTGAGCAGAACGTTTGCTTATAAAATGTAACTATTATACTTTTTTTTTCATTATTTGTAATAACTTTGATGATAAAACTTATTATGCTTGAATATTCAAATGAAGACAGATAATATGGAAAAACATCCTTTGCCGCCGTTTTTTCCGAAAGGCTCAAAAATATTGATGTTGGGAAGTTTTCCGCCTGCGAAAATACGTTGGAAAATGAATTTCTTTTATCCGAATTTTCAGAATGATATGTGGCGGATTTTCGGCTTGGCTTTTTATAATGATAAAAATCATTTTTTAACCGAAAATCTTACCGAATTTAATGAGACACTACTACGAAGTTTCCTTGCCGAAAGAGGTATTGCATTATGGGACACTGCAATGGAGATAATTCGCGAACAGGGAAATGCTTCCGATAAATTTCTAAAAGTATTGCGCCCGATAGATATAGACGCAGTGCTAAAAGAATTGCCTGCTTGCAAAGCGATTGTTGCCACGGGACAAAAAGCATTGGAAATTTTGTCGGATTTATTGAATCTTGATACCTTGCCGGTGATGGGCGAATACTCTGAAATATCCTACAACAATCGTCAATTGAGAATTTACCGCATGCCCTCTTCATCACGCGCTTATCCGAAATCGTTAACGGAAAAAGCCGAGATTTATAAAAAAATGTTTATCTACGAAAATCTCTTGCTAAAAATGAGTCCAAATAGTTAGCATAAAATATCTGCTATTTCACAGCTATCGTTTTTGAACTTGCACCGACCCCGAACTTCTTTTTGCGAGCCAGAAATAAAACTACAATTCCCGCAATAATAAGCGGTATGCTTAATAGTTGCCCCATGTCAAGCACTTTCAAGTGTTGGTCTATGCCTTCCTGATTTTCTTTCAGAAATTCGATAAAAAATCTTGCTCCGAAACAGCCAATCAAGAAGTATCCGAGAAGCATACCATTTGCTATCTTGCCTTTTTTACGCCAAAAATAAGTGAACAGCGTTATAAAAAGAATAAGATAGGAAAGCGACTCGTATATTTGTGTGGGATGTTTTGGCAATGTTTCACCGTTGTTGGCAAAGATAAAACCCCAAGGCAAAGTAGTGGGATGTCCGTAAATTTCGGAATTGAAAAGATTGCCTGTGCGAATAAATACCGCGCCGAATGCAAGAATTACAACAACTCTATCTACAATATACCAAAATGATATTTTCTTTTTCCTGCTTAAAATCCACAGAGCAATTGGTACGCATACAGCGGCTCCGTGCGAAGCAAGTCCGCCATCTCTTACAGCAAGTATTTCTAACGGATGTGTAAGGTAGTAATATGGCTCGTAAAAAAAACAATGTCCGAGGCGCGCACCAATAAAAACGCCCAACGCAACATACCAAAATATAGAGTCGGCAAGAGAGTTATCGTTCAAGCCTTCGTGCTTGAACATCTTTCCGAGAATATACAAACCAACACCGAAAATAGACGCAAATATAACACCATACCAGCGTACTTCAAGCCCGAAGAGCGAAAATGCTACGGGGTCAAAAGTCCAAACAATGTAATCTAATATCATAATTATTTATTTTTAAAATGCAATTTTATCAAAAATTCAAACCGGTATCAAAGTGAATTTTTTAATCCGACCAAAAATGAGCGTACAGTCTTTAAGCGCAGCAGTAATTCTGCATTTATATCCTCGTCTGTAAGGGGCTTTTCTTTTAACTTATCTTTCGCTCCTTGCAGTGTATAGCCTTGTTCCTTTACGAGTTTGTGAATTTGATAAAAGTTGGCAAGATCTTTTTTGGTAAAAAGGCGGTCGCCCTTTTTATTTCGTTGAGGTTTGATAATATCAAACTCCTTTTCCCAAAAGCGAATTAAGGAAGTGTTCACCTTAAAAATTTCCGCAACTTCGCCTATGGTATAAAACAGTTTATTGTTATCTATACCTGCGCTTTTATCAGTATTCATGCTTCTATTTACACGCTCGCTTTCGTCCATACTCTTATTGTTATCCATGATTTAACTCATGCTTTGATTTACTTCCTGCGCTTTTTCGTAAATCTTTTTATATTCCTGAGGTGATATATTTCCGAAGAAATAATTAATCGGATTTACTTTTATATCATTAACCCAAACTTCATAATGCAAATGCGCGCCTGTAGCAGTACCCGTAGCACCGATGTAGCCGATTAAGTCGCCGCGTTTTATTTTCTGTCCGTTGCGTGCAGTAACTTTACTTAAATGTCCGTAGAGGGTTTTATAGCCGAAGCCGTGATCTATAACGCAGAGTATTCCATATCCGCCGTATCCGTCTATTGCTCCAGCTTGTATGACACTGCCGTTTCCGGTGGCATAAACAGGAATTCCGGTAGGACCGGCAAAATCAACTCCGGTATGCGGACGCAAATCTTTGTACATAGGATGTTTTCGGGGACCGAAGCCCGACCAAAGTTTTGCCTGATTTATATTAACGGGCAGTATGGAAGGCATTGCTGAAAGAACTTCGGTTTTACGTTTTGCCAAGTAATAAATTCTGTCGAAACTTTTGCTTTGCGTGTATAGTGCAACAGATAGTGAATCTACTTTTTGCGATGTTTCGGTAACTACTTTTGTTGCGTTATAATTATGTAATGCCTGTGGTGTATTTTTTCTAATTTGTATAAGATTTGGTGGTGGTTCCGCATCAAAAATCAAACGGTAAAGGTCGGCATCCCTGTGATGAATATCCTGTAATACTGCGCTGAGATTATCAACTTTTCCTGATAGATAATCGTATTGCTTTTCCATGTTGGTAAGGTCTTCACGCAGAGTTCGTGCTTCGGGAGAAAGAAAAGGAACAAACAGTATTGCAAGTCCGAAAAAAATACCTCCCACAAGAATATAGCTCGCAATGCGCCACAATACCGCTTTCCGGCTTTTTTTATGCACTTGCACGGAAAGCGAGTGAGGGTTAAGTACGAGTATCTTTTTCTTCTTGCGCTTCACACTACAATGTTTTTTATTTTTTCTACTGCTATTATGAGCCCATCTGCATTAGTGCCGTTAATCATGGCATAAAATGGCTGTCCGCCTCCATTACCGTTAATTAGCGGTGCAACTTCTTTCACTATATTTCCTGCGTTTAGTCCCTGTTTTGTGAGTTCGTCACCAAGCATAAGATGCAATGTCGCCTTGCCTTCCCAAACACCGTAAGCAATAAAAACACCGTTCGGAAATTTCTTGCGAAGTTCAAAAGACATTGTTCTCATTATTTCCGGTGAATCAACCTTATCAACAATAATCATATCGTCCTTAATCATGGAAAGCATTTTTTCCATACGCTCTATAATCATTTCCTTTGTGGTGCTTTCCAACTGTTTTTTTAGTGTTGATGCCTGTTCGGAAAGTTTGCGCAGCCCTGTTTCGAGGTCGGGCGTTTTAAGCATTTCCTTAACACTTTGTATTGTGTCCGTTGTTTGATAAACGTAGAGTTCCGCCGCTTCGCCTGCAATAGCCTCTATGCGTCTTATTCCCGCTGCTATCGCACTTTCGCTGAGTATCTTGAAAAAGCCGATATTGCCCGTGCTTTTGGCGTGTGTGCCACCACAGAGTTCTATCGAATCTCCAAACTTCACAACACGAACCTTGCTGCTGTATTTCTCGCTGAACAAAGCCATCGCGCCTTTTTCCTTTGCTTCTTCCAAGGGCATTTCGCGCCATTCTTCAAGGCTTATATTTAGACGTATATATTTGTTTACTTTTTTCTCTACTTCACGGATTTCTTCAGTAGTCATTTTTTGAAAATGCGAGAAATCAAAACGCAACATATCTTTATTTACGAATGAGCCTTTTTGCTCTACGTGTGAGCCGAGTACGGAACGTAATGCAAAGTGCATCAGGTGTGTGGCAGAGTGATGTGCTTCGGTGCGTCTGCGAGCACGCAAATCTACTTTGGCAGTGAAAGTACTGTTGGGGTCTTTGGCAACAGTAGCGTTGGGAAGTTTTTCAACCCAATGTACAACAAGTTCATTCTCTTTTTGCGTGTCTAATATTTCAGTTCTTTCGCCGGCAGCCGCAGTAGCCTCACCTGTAATTCCGCCGGTCGCCGAAATGTACCCGCTGTCCCCAACCTGTCCGCCCATCTCAGCATAAAACGGCGTTTTGTCAAACACTAACTGATAAAGGGTTTTATCTTTTTTGATAACCTTGCGGTACTTCATTATCTTCACTTCCGCAGTAGAAAAATCATAGCCCACAAACTCGGAATGATTACCCTCATTCAACACAACCCAATCACCTGTTTCTACATTGGCATCTTCGCGCGAACGCTCTTTCTGTTGTTTCATTGATTTCTCAAAACCTTTCAAATCAACAGTCATCTCTTGCTCTCGCAAAATTAGTTCGGTAAGGTCGAGAGGAAAGCCGTAGGTGTCGTAAAGAAGAAAGGCGTCTTCACCGCTGACAACACTGCCTTTGGGCTTTCCTGCAGTGAGTGATGACAAATGTTTTATACCCGTTTCAAGAGTTTTTAAAAAAGTATTTTCTTCTTCCTGTATTACTTTTGAGATAAGTTTTTTCTCGTGCGATAACTCAGGAAAGGCTTGTCCCATCTGCATTTCGAGTGTGTCAAACACCGAGTACATAAAGGGCTCTTTGAAGCCCAGGAAAGTATATCCGTAGCGTACAGCCCTGCGCAGAATGCGTCTTATCACATAACCAGCCTTATTGTTTGACGGCAGTTGTCCGTCTGCAATGGCAAAGGCAACAGCGCGCAAGTGGTCTGCAATAACGCGCATTGCGATGTCTTTCTTAGAGTCGGTGCCATAAGTTGCTTTTGCCTTATCTGCAATTGTTTTTATTATCGGTTGAAAAACGTCCGTGTCATAATTACTTTGCTTGCCTTGCAGCACCATGCAAAGTCGCTCAAAGCCCATACCCGTATCAACGTGCTTTGCCGGCAGTTCAACAAGCGAGCCGTCTGCCTTGCGGTTAAACTGCATAAATACGAGATTCCAAATTTCGATAACTTGCGGATGGTCTTTATTTACAAGTTCGACTCCGCTCTTTGTTGCTTTTTCTGTGGCATTGCGAATATCAACGTGGATTTCCGAACATGGACCGCAAGGACCTGTGTCCCCCATTTCCCAAAAATTATCTTTCTTACTGCCGAGTAGAATACGTTCTTCTGAAATATGTTCTTTCCAAAATTCTTTTGCTTCAATGTCTTCACCAAGTTTATCCTTTTCGTCACCACCAAAAACCGTAACATAAATATCGTTTTTGTCGATGCCCATTTTCTCAACAAGAAACTCCCAAGCCCAGGCAATTGCCTCTTTTTTGAAATAGTCGCCAAAGCTCCAATTGCCGAGCATTTCAAACATTGTATGATGATAAGTATCGTGTCCGACCTCCTCCAAATCGTTATGCTTGCCCGACACACGCAGACACTTTTGCGTATCGGCAACACGTTTGTGTTCCGCGGGCAGGTTGCCGAGAAAAATATCCTTAAACCGATTCATCCCCGCATTGGTAAACATCAGGGTAGGGTCGTTCTTCACCACCATTGGTGCCGACTGCACGATAGTATGCTGTTTAGACTTAAAAAAGTTCAGAAATTCCTGTCTTATCTCTTGTGATGTCATAATCGTAACTTTACAAAACTTATAAAGTTACGATTAAGCCGAATAAAATACAAACTCGTTGTATTTTTGAGGCGGTTTGAGGCGGAGTAACTTCATTCGCGAAGCGAATAACATACGATTAAGTTGAGAGAAATACAAATGCTTGCATTTATTATTTACGGTAAATAGATTGC
>JAISVE010000083.1 GCA_031271725.1 Bacteroidales bacterium | reverse complement strand
ATAGGATTGGTGCTGGAGTAAAGCAAAACAGCAGAGGCATTGTTTATAAAGTGTATGCCGATAGGTACTAAAAGCGAGCCGCTGTAAATGTAAGCGTAGCCGAGCAATACTCCAAGCAGTACGCGTGGAACAAAGCCGAAAAATTGGAAGTGGATTGCACTGAAAATTATAGCTGAAACCCAGACTGCAAGATGGAGCCCAAGCGTATGTTGTTTGCCTGTCATTGCACTGTTGGTACTTGTTATTGCAACAGTTTCATCGGCAGTAGCAGGCACAGCAGCAGCAGTAGGTGCGGCGGCAGTTTTACGCTTCTTACTCCACCATTCGGAAAGCAGACGCAGGATTACGCCCCTGAAAAATAACTCCTCGCTAACAGCAGGCAGCACTGCAATAATTAGCAGGTTAAGCGAAATTCCGCTGATTGTGTTTTGGGAAAGAAGTATATTTGTAACTTGTTCGGCTGCCTGTTCCATTGTGCGGAACCATTGTTCCAAACTTGAAAGAGAGGCGGGGAGTGAGATATGAGCGTTCCACTGTACAATATAGCCGAGCAGAGGAATTGAAACAATCCACAGAAGCCCCCACAGTAGCCAAGTGTTGCTGTAACGTGTACCCAAACGGAAAAAAGTGTTTACTCGCTCTTGCCTTGCATAGCTAAACCAAAGGGCAGGAAAAATAAATACACCGATAGCGGTAATTGTTTGTATAATCCAAAGCATTGTGGGACTTAAAGTGTCGGTTGCCATTGCGGAAAAATTGCCACTGAACATGGGGATTACAATGCTTATTACGCTAAAAAGCAGGTAGCAGCCAAGGGCTATAAGAAAAAAATAAATTAGTTGCAGCCACGCCGGCGTATTTTTAATAGATAGAAAATTTTTCATAATTTTGGATTAAATATATTTGACAAAGTTAAATAAAATTATTAACCGCTAATGCAACTTGGAAATTTGAGGATTTAGAACTTTCCGAATAACGATATGCAAATTGTAACAGAAGGTATAATACTGAGAAAGATAAAGTACGGCGAGAATAGCAGTATAGTGCATATTTTCACGCGACAGGGCGGAATAAGGCATTTTATTGTTAAGGGTGTGCAGGGTGGAAAGAAGAAACAAAGTGCGTTTTTCTTTCCGCTTACCAATCTTGAATTTATTATGAACGCCACGCAAGACGATAAACTCGGATATATCAAGGATGTAAGGATTGTCCGGACGTATAAAACAATTTATCAAGATATAAAGAAAAGCACCGTTGTTCAATTTCTTGCTGAAGTCCTGTCGCATGTTCTTGCCAACGAAACTCAAAATACAGAATTGTTTGATTTTATAAAAGAGAAATTACAGGACTTTGACAATAATGAGTCGCAGCCTGATTTTCATATTCTGTTTTTGCTTGACATAACGGCACATCTCGGCTTCAGTCCGCAAAAGCAAAAGCAACAGCAGAAAGAAGCGCAAAAGTATTTCAATTTGCGGGATGGTTGTTTTTGTGAAGAAAAACCGTTGCATGAGGATTATTTTCAGGGGCGGAAAGCGGAATTATGGGACAAACTTATACACGAAAAAATAGTAAGAGAACGGCTGACCCTGCTCGAAGCAATGTTGCACTACTACCGCATTCACACAGGTTTGCCGAATATAAAATCACTGCAAGTTTTGCACGAAGTTTTTATGTAAAATTTAAAACCCACTAATATGAAAAAAATTACATTTTTAGTGTGCGCATTAGCATTTGCCACTGTTGCATGCAAACAAACAACTCAAAAAAACGAATCAACCGACATGGAAACCACGAAAACATTCAAACGAATTTCTCCCAAAGAAATTCAAGACAACCCTGTAAAAATGATTGATGATGACTGGATGTTAATTTCCGCAGGAAATAAGGACAGTTTCAACATGATGACAGCAAGTTGGGGAACTATCGGTAATTTGTGGAATAAGCCTGTTGCCGTTATTTTTGTTCGTCCGCAGCGTTACACTTATGAGTTTACGGAAAACGGTGATTATTTTACACTTACTGTTTTTGAAGAAAAATACCGTGATATTTTACAACTTTGCGGTACAACCTCCGGTCGTGATACCGATAAGGTAAAGGTAACAGGCTTAAAACCTGTATTTACGGATTTGGGTAATGTATATTATGAACAAGCCAGATTAGTTATCGAATGTCGAAAAATCTATGCTGACCTTTTGAAAGAAGATGCGTTCTTTGACAAGACGATAACTGAAAAAACCTATCCGACTAAAGACTTTCACAAGGTTTATGTGGGGGAAATTTTGAATGTTTGGGTAAAAGAGTAAATGATACTGTCAGATTTTATCGACCTGCTATATCCCAACCGATGTTGCGGTTGTCTTAATATGCTCGGCAGGGGAGAGAAAATTCTGTGTATGGATTGTTATCAACAACTGCCCTTTACCGGATTTGAAAAAGAGCGGTTAAACCCTGTGTCAAACGAACTCTTCGGGCGAGTGCCGCTACAGAATGCCTGTGTTGTATTTTATTTTGTCAGGAATGGTTTGTTGCAAAAAATGTTACACCTGCTTAAATACGGTGGCAATAGGGATATTGGGATTTTTCTCGGTGAATTGCTGGGACAAAATCTTGCAGCAACGGGCAAATCAGAAGCAAATGTAATAACAGGCAGTGATTACAGCAACATTGATTTTATAATCCCTGTTCCGATAAGCAGTAAAAAAGAAAAATTAAGAGGCTATAATCAGGCAGCAGTTATTGCGGAGGGTATGCAGAAATATATCAAGAAACCGATACTCAAAAATGTTTTAATAAAGCCATCTTCAGGCGAAAGCCAAACTAAAAAAGATCGTTACGAAAGATATGAAAATATGCTTGAAGGATTTGCACTTTGCAATGACCAAAACCTTCTGCAAACTCTGAAAAACAAACATATCCTTATTGTTGACGATGTTATAACCACAGGTGCTACAATAGAAAGTTGCGCCAAAGAACTGCTTAAAATAGAGAACATTACATTAAGTGCCATTGCAGTTGCTGCACCTGAATAAAATGTTTCAAAAATTAGTAACTTTATAGTCTAAAATATATTATATTATGAAAATGTTCAAACAATTATTGTCAATCACTGCGATATTAGCAGTGGCTATTATGCTTGCTTCCTGCGGAGGAAAGTACAAGTACGAGTCCGTTAAGGGCGACCCGATGAAAACGCGTATTTATACGCTTGAAAACGGGTTAAAAGTTTATCTCTCGGTTAATAAGGATGAGCCGCGTGTTCAAACGATGATTGCCGTTGATGCGGGCAGCCGCAATGATCCAAGCGAAACCACAGGGCTTGCACACTACCTTGAACACATAATGTTCAAAGGCACATCTAATTTCGGCACAATTGACTTCGATCGGGAAAAACCCTATCTTGATGCGATTACAGCACTCTACGAAGTCTATCGCAAAACAACTGACGAGCAAGAGCGCAAAAATATCTACAAACAAATTGACAGCATTTCTCAAATAGCGGCAACAATCGCTATCCCCAATGAGTACGACAAGCTTATGGCGGCTATAGGGGCGCAGGGCACCAATGCCTTTACAAGCTATGATTTGACAGCTTATGTGGAGGATGTGCCTTCAAATCAGATTGAAAACTGGTTGAAAATTCAGTCGGACAGATTTCAGAATATGGTTATCCGCCTTTTCCACACTGAGTTGGAAACCGTTTATGAAGAATATAACCTTTATTTAACCTACGATGACGATAAGGCTTCTGATGCTCTTCTGAATGCCTTGTTGCCTCATCATCCTTATGGGACTCAAACTGTTATAGGAACTCAGGAACATCTTAAAAATCCCTCTATTATTAATATACAGAACTTCTTCAAAACCTATTATGTGCCTAATAATATGGCTGTTATAATGGCAGGTGATTTTAATCCCGATGAAGTTATAAAACTTATCGACAAATATTTCGGCTCTATGAAACCGGGTGATGTTCCCGAGCGCAAATTCGCCGAGGAAAAACCTATAGAAAAGCCTGTAGAAAGGACTGTTACAGGGCTTGAACCTGCCAAAATTTTTATGGGATACCGTTTGCCCAATGCCAAGAATGATGCTACAATAGAAGTTGCTAACTTATTTTCCCAGCTGCTCAGCAATGGAAAAACAGGGCTTATCGACCTTAACCTCTTGCAAAAGCAACAGGTTTTATCGGCATATTCTTTTTACTATGAACTTGCCGATTATGGGTTTTTCGGAATTAGCAGTACTCCGAAGCAGGGGCAAACTTTGAACGAAGTACGTGCTCTGCTTCTTGCACAAATTGATTCCATAAAGCAGGGTAATTTTTCGGAGGAAGTTTTGAAGGGTGTAATAGAAAATTATCGTGTTAATGAATATCAACAATTAAGATATAACTTTACACGTACCTATTCTATGCTTGACGCCTTTATTTTGGATAAGGATTGGGAGAAGCAGGTTAAACAGATAGACAATCTTGCCAAAATTACAAAGCAGGATATTGTTGATTTTGCCAATAAGTATTTTAATGAGAATTATGCTGTAGTATATAAGGAACAAGGTACGCCCGACAATAAAAAGGTTGAGAAGCCCGCTATCACCACTATTCCTGTAAATCGCGATACCACAAGTGCTTTTATGAGGGATATTGCTCTTGTAAAACCAAAGGACATAGAACCTGTGTTTGTTGATTTTAAGAAGGATATGAAGGTGTTACCATTGGCGGAAGGGGTTGATGTTTTATATAAGCAAAATGACGGCGATCCGCTTTTTGAGATTGACTATGTTTTTGAAATGGGCTCTAAAAACGACCCTTATTTGCCTGTGGCATTCAAGTATTTTGAATATCTCGGCACAGATAAATATACTCCGGAACAACTCAAAAAAGAATTTTATAATCTCGGCACCACCTATAATGTTTTTGCAAGCGGTAACCGCGTGTATGTGTATATGGTGGGTATAAAAGATAATTTTGAAAAATCGCTTGACTTGTTTGAAGAACTTTTGGCAAATATAAAGGCGGATGAAGCAATCTACAAGAATGTGGTTAGCGATATTCTGAAAGAGAGAGCCGACAGCAAAACGGTACAGGATGAAAATTTCTATCGTCTGGTTGAGTATGCGCGTTATGGCGAAAAAAATCCCTCAACTTATATTCTTAGCGAGAGCGAATTAAAATCACTCGATCCGAATGTGCTTACGGATAAGATTAAAGGTTTAAGCGGTTATAAGCATAATATCATTTATTACGGCACTGAATCGGACAAGGCACTTATTGCAAAACTGAAAGAGAAACATAAACTTGCGCCGGAACTTAAAGATGTTCTGCCCGAATATCCTTTTGAATTGCGTAATGCAGGTGATAAACCAAAGATATTTGTAGCACAGTATGATGCCGAAAATATTTATTTGAGTTTCCGCAACTATGATATTCCTTTCAACAAAGAGATGGAAGCAATACGCGGTATGTATAATGATTATTTCGGCGGCGGAATGAGCAGCATAGTGTTTCAGGAGATGCGCGAGGCGCGCGGTTTGGCATATTCGGCTAACTTTGGTATGTATATGCCTGAACGTCCGTCACTCCCGTACGGTTTTAGCGGTTTTATAGCCACTCAAAACGATAAGTTAAAAGATGCTTTGCTTGGTTTTGACGGTATTATAAACGATATGCCTGTTTCCGAGAAATCATTTGAGATAGCAAAGGAAAATTCACTTAATGCCGTGCGTACTAAAAGAGTTTTAAGGTCTAATGTTTTGTGGACATATTTGCATTATCAGAAGTTTGGTTTTGAGAATGATTTTGAGAAAAAGAATTTTGAAAAAATGCAGGCTTTCACTTTGGATGATGTTGTGAAATTTCAACAGGAACAAGTTAAGGGACGTAAGTTTAATTATGCCATACTTGGCGATATCAAGCGTTTGGATATGAACTACCTGAAGTCTTTAGGTGAAGTGCAGGTGGTTGACCAAAAGACATTGTTCGGATATTAGAACTCTGAAGATTTTATAAATAAAAAGCGGAGCTCAGTTTTGAGTCCCGCTTTTTTTTATTCGGCAATTATTTCTGCATTGGAATTTTCATTCTGTAGAAGGAACGCCAAACAAAAATAAGTCCGAGAACTAAGAATGGAGTTGCTATCCACATTGAATAATCCTCAACGCCGCTTGCTTTCATTTCAATAGCAATTTCTGTTGCGAGCAAGCCGAAGAGTGTGGAAAATTTGATTATGGGATTGAGTGATACTGACGATGTGTCTTTGAATGGGTCGCCGACAGTATCGCCCACAACTGCCGCTTCATGCAAGGGGCTATCTTTTTCTTTAAGTTCTACTTCTACAATTTTTTTAGCATTGTCCCAACTGCCGCCGGCGTTTGCCATGAAAATAGCTTGAAACAAGCCGAATATGGCTATCGAAACCAAGTAGGCAACAAAGAAGTTGGGGTCAAAAAATGCGAATGCGAGGGTAAGTGAAATGAGAGCAATAAAAATATTCCACATGCCTTTTTGAGCGTATTGTGTACAGATTTTTACAACTTGTTTTGAGTCTTTTTCGTCTGCCTCTGTTTTATTCATGTTGAAAGTACGTTTTATAAATTCCACTGCACGGTAAGCACCGGTTGTGACAGCCTGTATTGATGCACCGCTAAACCAGAATACTACCGCTCCGCCGCAGATTAGCCCGAGAATAACAGGAGCGTCTGTGAGAGAGAGGGAGAGCAAGCCTACTTTTTCGAGAAGCAGAATAATTGAAAAAATCATAGTTGTAGCACCCACAACAGCAGTACCGATTAGTACGGGCTTAGCAGTTGCCTTAAAAGTGTTGCCCGCCGAGTCGTTTGATTCTAAAAAGTATTTTCCTTTTTCAAAATCGGGCTTAAAACCAAAGTCCTTTTCAATTTCTTGGTCAATGTTGGGTAGTTGCTCAATTTGCGAAAGTTCAAATACCGATTGTGCGTTGTCGGTTACAGGTCCGTAACTGTCAACCGCAATTGTAACGGGACCCATACAAAGGAAGCCGAAGGCAACCAAGCCGAAAGCAAAAATCGAAGCGTGTGGCCCGAGAATGCCGTCCAAGCCCATCTGCGAGGTAACGAAAGCGAGAGTCATTAAGCCGACAATCAGTAGTCCTGTCCAAAAAGCTCCGAAATAACCCGACACGATGCCCGAAAGTATATTAAGGGACGAGCCGCCCTCTTTGGATGCTGTAACAATCTCTTTTACGTGGGTTGATTTTGCCGAGGTAAAGAGTTTTGTAAATTCGGGAATCAGCAGTGCCGCAAGGGTGCCGCAACCGATTATTATAGCGAGTTTCCACCATAATGTTGTGTCGGGAAGGTCGCCCAGAAGGAGTTTGCTCATCATAAAACTTGCGGAAATGCAGAGGACGGCAGCGATTACAAGGAGGCGCATCAGCGGGGCTTCAAAATCAAAGTCTTTTTTATTGGCGTAGAGGCGTTTTGAAATTCCCTGGTTAATGAAGAAGGAACAGCCGGACAAGAAGTCCATCAAAAAGCGCATTCCGAAAATCCACACGATAAGTTTTGCCTGCATTTCAGGCTCTGTAACGGCAAGAGTGATAAAGGTGATAAGGGCAACGCCTGTAACGCCGTATGTTTCAAATCCGTCTGCGGTTGGTCCTACGCTGTCGCCGGCATTGTCGCCGGTGCAGTCGGCAATTACGCCGGGGTTGCGGGGGTCATCTTCCTTAACTTTGAAAACTATTTTCATAAGGTCGGAGCCGATGTCGGCAATTTTTGTAAAGATACCGCCTGCAATACGCAGTGCGCTTGCGCCGAGTGATTCGCCTATGGCAAAGCCGAGAAAGCAGATGCCGACTATGCTTCTGTCAACAAAAAGCAGAATAGCCACCATCATTACAAGCTCGAGCGAAATAAGGAACAAGCCCACGCTCATACCTGCACGTAAAGGAATATTTACTACGTCAAGCGGACGGGCGCGCAGTGCGGAGAAAGCGGTGCGGGCGTTGGCATAAGTGTTTATGCGTATGCCATACCATGCCACGCTGTAAGAGCCTGCCATGCCTATAACGGCAAAAAGTAAAACTTGTATCACTGTGCCCGCGCTTTTACCAAGCAAGCCGAAGAAGTAAACGCAAAGCACTGCTGCTATTAAAACAAAAAGCATAAGCAGGAATTTGCCTTGTTGCGCTAAATATGTGCGGCAGGTGCTGTAAATTGTGTTTGCAACCTTGCTCATGGATTGATGTACCGGCAAACGTTTTACTTGCCTGAATAGAATAAGTGAAAAAGCAAGGGTGCCTGCTATAACCATTGCGCCCCAGAACAAGAAGTTCCAAGATGATACTTCGTAACCGAAGATGTGGAAAGTTCCTGCGCGGAGGTCGGGAATTGCGAGGTCTGCCTCACTTGCAAAAGCAATGCTGCTTAACAAAAGTGTTAGCAGTGTTGCTGTGAAACGGCTTTTGCCGTTGCTGTGGGTTTTAGTTTGTTGCATTATGTATAATTTTATTTTCGTTTCAGAATTTAAGGCTAAGGTAAAAACGCCGCAAAAGTACAACTAACTATAGAGAAAAGCAAGTACTTGCACCGGCATTTGTTTTTCCGAAATAGGAAGTATTTTCATTAAGCGAAGCGAAATAATATTACGGTTAAATGAAGATGTTAAGTTTGGTAATATTTATGTTTTCGATTGTGTTGATTTTATCTCTGTTATATGGCATCTTTACACGTAAATAATTCTCAGTGTATCCCTGCATAAATTCGCTATGTTTGTTATTGTCTCCTTCCCATAAAACCGACATTCCCTGTCCGACAAATTTCAGATAAAATTCCTCTTTCTTTTTGTTGGAAAGAGCAAGAAGTTTGTCGCTTCTTTGCTTACGTTCTTTTGGGGTATTTAGTGAGGAAATTTTGAATGATGCTGCTTCGGGACGCGGGGAGTAGGTGAATACATGCAGTGCGGAAATTGGCAGGTCGTTTAGAAACTGATATGTTTCTTCAAAGAGTTCGTTTGTTTCGGTGGGGAAGCCGACAATAATGTCGGCAGCAATAAAGGCATGAGGAATTTTACCTTTTATGCTGTGTACTTTTTCTGCAAAAAGTTCGCGCTTGTAGTGACGTTTCATATCTTGCAGAATAGTATTGGAGCCGCTTTGCAAGGGAATGTGGAAATGCGGCATTATTTTCTTTTCTTTTGCGGCGAGTTCAATTATTTCTTCTGTGAGCAAGTCAGGTTCAATGGAGGATATGCGGTATCTTTCAATACCTTCAATTGGCAGGAGTGCGCGAATAAGTTGCGCAAGTGTTTCTCTATTATTGCCGGTTGCGCTGTTGCTGCGTCCGAAGTCACCAATATTTACTCCTGTAAAGATAACTTCCTTAATGCCGTCATTGGCGATTTGCTTGGCAACTTCTACTGTGCGGGCAATGCTTGCGCTGCGGCTTCTGCCGCGTGCGTAAGGCACGGCGCAGTATGCGCAAAAGTTGTTGCAGCCGTCCTGTATCTTGAAAAATGCACGGGTGCGTCCTGTGGTGGAATAGAGTGGGGTGAAGTGGGCAACTGTGGAAGTAGTGTCAGAATTTGAACAGTCAGCATTGGCAGTAATATCGGTTATTGCAGCAGGCCGGGCTGCAACAACTTCGGCAGAAGCCACCGAAGCACGAATTCCGCTGTTAGCAACCGGTTCATCCAGAATATCAAAGAGCCGCTCTCTGTCCGCAGTACCGAATACATAACTAACGCCCTCAATCTGCTTTACTGTGTCGGGGCGCAATTGTGAAAAACATCCCATAACAACAACTTTTCCGCCAAAACGGGCAGCACGTGAAATTGTTTGCCTGCACTTCTTTTCTGCTTGCGCTGTAACGGTACAGGTGTTTATCACGTAAATATCAGCTTTGTCTTGAAACTCTACAACGTTATGTCCGCGTTCAGCAGCTTGTGTTGCCAAAGAAGAACTTTCAGCAAAATTCAGTTTACAGCCAAGTGTATAAAAGGCTATTCTCATTCGTAGATAATTTTGGGTAGTATCTGTACAAATTTAGTGAATTTTGTGCTATACCTTTTGTTTTTTATAAAAAATTTTGTACCTTTGCAGTCCTTAAAAAAAGGCTAAGTACGGTCCGTTCGTCTAGTCGGCCTAGGACGCCAGGTTTTCATCCTGGAAATCAGGGGTTCGAATCCCCTACGGACTACAAGAAAGTTAAATAAATTATGGCAAACCACAAATCATCAAAAAAGCGCATTCGTTCAAACGAAGCAAAAAGAGAACATAACCGTTATTACGCAAAAACAATGCGTAATTCTTTACGCGATTTCCGCGCTATAACCACTAAAGAGGAAGCAGCAGGCAAAATAAATGACCTTGTTTCTTCTATAGATAAACTCGCAAAGCGTGGTATTATCCACAAGAACAAAGCGGGTAATTTGAAATCTGAAGTTATGTTAAAACTTAACAAACTAAACGCAGCCTAAAAGCACCGCGCTTAAAATAACAGAAAGCCCTTTCGTGCAAACGAGAGGGCTTTTTATTTTTAAAGATTAGATAAATTAAAATTCTCTGAAATTATTCACTACGGATTGCGGAGTAATAGCAATACACTCAATTTCTATAAGCCAGCCCGGACGGCAAACAGGAGCATGCACTATAACATGAGGCGTATCGGGATAGTTGTCGGCAAAATACTTTTCAACCAAAGCATAGTCGCCGCTATCGCGCAGATAGATTATAAAATGGCTTACATCCTGCATAGTTGCCTTGCCTTCTTTCAGCAGTTCGCCGATATTTTCGATAGTGCGCTCTATCTGTTTTTCGATATTGTTTACTGCAACTATTTCGCCCTTGTTATTTATGCTCGCTGTACCCGAAATAAAAATATGTCGGCGATCTGCGTAATCAACGGCAGTGCCTCTTTCAAAAGAAACACCGTATTCATGAGTGGAGTTTAGATGTGTTTCCGCCTTGAGAAAACTAATTTGTTCTTTTGAAACGTTTGCGGAATAGGCATCTATCAGGACAAAAGCCTGCGGGTAAAAATATCTACCCTCAATACCTGTGCTGGCAATGGAATGAGTGTCGGCGGTAAGTCCGACTTTATCAAAAATTTTATTGCGTGCGGAAACCATATCGGCATAACGGCTATCCACATCTTTTACATAAATCCAAGTGCGGATTGTGTTGCCTTGCAGGCTTAATTTATGCTCTGCAAGTTTTTTTATGTAATTGTTGAATATATCTGTGGTTTGTTCGGCTGTGTTTGCTTCTTTGCTGAACATTCTGCCACTGAAAAGATGCGTATAATTCGGGCGGGTCAATATAATATCTCCACTTGGCAGAAAATCCGCTTTAGAGTTTTTTTCATCAACAAAATATGCAATTGCGGATACTTTACTTCTGTTTAATGGTGCCTGTTGAACAATAGACCATACATCATTTTTGAGAAATTCTTTTTGGTTGATAATATCGCTCACAAAAAGGCGTTTCCACACGAGAGTTGTATTTTTGAAAAATTTTTCCTGCGCTTTTAATATTGCTTTTTCGATAGAGTTATGTTGATGTTCCGCAGATGTAGAGGCTTCTGTCGTTATTTCCGCAGACACGTAATATTCACCCTCAAAAGTTGCGATTCTTACAACAACATTCAATTCTTCAAAAACAATTGTTTTATAATTCATTTTTATTTATTTGTGAAACGTGAAATGTGAAACATCATTATCTCAATATCGTCACACTGCCTGCCTGACTGTTTTTCTTGCCTCGTGCATCTTTGTATGTTATAACATAAAAATACGCACCGTCAGGCACGGCACGTCCTCCGTTTTTCATATAGCTGCCGTCCCATGAAAAATCCTCATGCTTTCCGCTATATTTATACGCTAAAACGCCCCAACGGTCGTATATAAATATTGCAAAATCGTAAATATATTCCGCCGTTTTTACTTTCAACAAATCATTTATTCCATCTCCGTTTGGAGTAATAATGTTCGGCATCTCAAAAGCGGGGGTGCATGGGTCATTGGTTATTGTTATTTTTTGTTCGTTTCTGCAAAATTTTTCATCTGTTAAAACAATGGTGTATGCTCCAATATTTTTTTCAGTAATTTCCATTGCCGACTTTGTGCTTACCGTGTCAAAATCAGCACTTGCACTTGAAGCCGTATCAGTGCCGGCATCGGCAGCAAAAAGCCAAAGGTACGATGTGCCGTCATGTCCCGTACAGGCATCAAGCAACATTTTTGTTTTGTCGCAAAGAAAAGTGTCGGGCGGCAGGTTAATATCTGTCCACCATAGCGGCACATATTCCAAATAAACGCTGTCCTTGCCTGAAAGTTCGGGGCATTGCTCAATGGAAACGGTGAGATAATACCAGCCCGAATCAGCGGTGTAGAAAGACTCTTCTGTTTTGTTGCTTGAAGGGCATATCCATTCGTAATCGTACTTTTCGGGCAGAAAATTTATGTTTAATGCTTCAAGCATGTAGCCGCTATCCCTGCATATAACAGTATCGTTTATCAATTCAAATTCCGGTTTTCCTGCATAGTAAATATTGAGAGTGTCTTGTGTGACATGTAGGGTTGGGGTAGCAGACAGTTTACATTCATAGAAAAAATTAAGCTTATAGGTATAAACAAAATCGTGAAATTTGAAACTGTCGTTAATAAAAAATCTGTCTGACGGATTTGTGAGGGTATCGTTACTTTGAGTCAGGTCTTCCCAATGGTAATAGGTGTTGAATGTGCTGTCATTTTGAAGGGTAATGCGCAGACTGTCGCCGGGACAAAGAGTGGTGTCCGGCGGTAGCAGGTTTGTTTCTGTTAGCCACAATGGCACGTATTCGAGATACGCACTGTCTTTTGCCGAGAGATTGCATTGCGTATGAGAGATTGTTACATAATGCCAACCTGTATCAGTAGTATAGAAGGTAGAACCTCCATTTTTTTCGCCGGAGGGATATTCCCACTTAAAGTCGTATTTTTCGGGTAAAAAGTTTGGACTGACAACTTCGAGAGTACAGCCGCTATCCCTGCATATAAAAACACTGTCGCCGCCCATAAGGTTAAACTCAGGCTGTACCGCATAGTAAATATTCAGGGTGTCGCTTATAAGTTTGGTTGTTGTTGTAAAATAGCCATCTTTGGTATTTGGTAGTACATCGTAATCGACAGGAGTATCAATTATGACTTCTTGAAAATATTCGCACTCATATTGAACAGTTAATAAATACGGATAAACAGCAGTATGCAACTTTGATGTGTCGTTTATAAAATATCTGTCAAAAGGGTTGGTAACGGTTGTGTCGTCATTCAGAATTAAGGTTTCCCATTTGTAAACACCGTTAGTATCTTCTTGCAACACTACATGCAAAGTGTCATTCGGGCAAAGGGTTGTGTCGTCAGGCAGGAGAGGGTATTGTACGGAAGGAGTAAGAATACTGAGAATAAAAGTGTCTATTATGTCGGGGCAGTTTCCTGTTAAACTGTGAATTCTATAAGCGTATGTATCTGCGGAAAACTCGGTAAAGTAAATGCCGTCATATTCGGTAGAAGGTAAGGTGTCAAAGAAAGATGTTGAGTTAATTGTGGGAAGATAAGTTGAAGGCTCGAAACTTTTGAACTCAAACTCTACAGTATCCAAGGCATAAGGCAGGCATAGTATATAATTATATAACGATGCATCATCGCAAAAAACGGTATTCTTAAATCCTGCCGCTTGCATGCTGTCTTTAGTGTAACATTCCGGCTCGATAGGAGTTTGTGCATTTGCCATGCTGCTAAATCCGCCGATACAACTTAAAATAAATGTCAGTATTATATATTTTTTTTTCATCTTACTTTTTTTTGTGAGTTGTGAATCGTTAATCGGTTTCATCTTTCACGTTTCACCTCCTACATGTCCGGAAATTCGTCCACACTTGTTTCAACTTCCTCTTCAATATTATCTTCCGAGCAATCAGCTTCCTTATAGTTTGCCGGCTTTTCAAAATTATCCTGTGAAATCAATTCTTTAAGCGAGGCATCATCATATACCTTTTTCATGTAAATAGCCCATATCGGAAGTGCGGTGTTTGCGCCCTGTCCGAGTGCTGTAGAGCGGAAGTGTATTGAACGTACTTCACCTCCAACCCATACGCCTGTAACAAGGTCGGGCGTAAGCCCCATAAACCAGCCGTCAGAGTTGTTTTGGGTAGTGCCGGTTTTGCCTGCCATAGGTTGTGTTATGCCGTATCTGTATCTTAAACGTCCTGCCGTTCCTCCATCAACCACACCCTGCATTAAGTCAAGCATAAGGTAGGCTGTATTTTCATTCATTGCCTCTTCTTTTGAGGCGGTAAATTCTTCAAGTACTACTCCATTTCTATCTTCAATTCTTGTTACAAGTATCGGCTCTACGTGAATGCCTTTATTTGCAAATGTTGACATTGCACTTGTCATTTCTTTTACGGAAATATCCATAGTACCTACGCAAATAGAAGGTACCGCTTCCATTGGTGCGGTAATGCCGCAATGTCTTGCAAGATCTATTACAGCCTGTGGCGAAGTCCGTTTCATTAAGTATGCCGAAATAAAGTTTACCGAGTTGGCTAATGCCCAACGCAGGGTAACCATTTCACCTTCTTTTGCCTTTGTAGAATTTTTTGGGCACCAATCGGGCTGTCCGTGCTGAGATATGCACACTTGTACATTTGGCACTTTTGTACAGGGTTTGTAATTTCCCTCTTGCATGGCAAGCGTATAAACAAAAGGCTTGAAAGTAGAGCCTACTTGACGGCGACCCGAAGAAACATTATCGTATTGAAAATACTTATAGTTTATTCCGCCTACATAAGCGCGGATGTAACCCGTTTGCGGCTCAACAGACATAAGTCCCGCATGTAAAAAGAACTTGTGATAGCGCAAGGAATCCCATGGAGTCATAACGGTATCTTTTTCTCCCTGCCATGTGAAGATTTTCATTCTTACTTTTGTATGGAATGCCCTCTCTATTTCCCTTTCGCTTTTACCATCCTCTTTCATAGATTTGTAGCGACCGGAATTGCGCATTGCCTGTTTCATAATCCGCTCGATTTCTTCTTCCGAAACATCTACGAAAGGTGCTCTTTGGTTTGTTGCCTGCTTAAAAAATTCAGGTTGAAGCTCCTTGCTCATCCATTCTTTAACCGCTTCCTCGGCGTAACGTTGCATGCGGGAATCAACAGTTGTGTAAACTTTTAATCCGTCCCTGTATAAATTGTATTTTTCACCGTTTGCCTTACGATGTTCTTTGCACCAATCATTAAGCCAAAGGCGTAGATATTCGCGCATATAGGTAGCAAGTCCGTACTTATGGTCTTGGGTTGTAAACTTGCTCATATCTATCGGCAAAGCGGAATAATAGTCGTAATCTTCTTTTGACAGATAACCGTTTTTGTACATTTGAGAAAGTACAACATTTCTTCTGTTAAAGGAATTTTCCGGATTTTGTACAGGGTTGTATCTTGAAGTGGCTTTTAACATTCCGACAAGAATTGCCGCTTGGTCGGTTGTAAGTTCGGCAGGTGTTTTGGCAAAATAAGTTGCGGCAGCAGTTCTTATGCCGGAAGCATTGTTGCCGAAATCGACAGTATTAAAATACATCGCAATAATTTCTTCTTTTGTATAGTTGCGTTCCAGCTTGACGGCGATAACCCATTCTTTAAGTTTACGAAATGCGATTGCTATTTTATTTTGCCTTTTGCGCGGAAAAAGATTTTTTGCAAGTTGTTGTGTGATGGTACTGCCGCCGCCTGAGCCGCTTTGACCACCTATAATTGTTTTGCCCAAAACGCGGGCGAGTGAACGCAGGTCAATACCGCTATGGTTGTAATAACGCATATCCTCAGTTGCAACAAGGGCATCAACAAGGCAGGGAGCAAGCTCGGAATAGGTGATATTGCTGCGGTTTTCTACATAATAAGTTCCGAGGATTTGTTGATCTGATGATATAATTTCGGTGGCAAGTGCCGTTTCGGGGTTTTCAAGATCTTCAAAAGTGGGCATAAAACCGAAAATTCCATAAGATATGCCGGCAAACAGAATAATCAACAAAGCAATTAAAATGCTGTAAAGTATCCAGACCTTTTTACGTGCGGGTTTTATATCATCATTTTTTTGCTTCATAACTTAATCAAGTTTAACAATACGCATTCCAACTTCCGAAATTTCCTTTAGAGAATCGGTGCGCATAGCGTGTTTTACTCCGAAGTTATATGTTCCGGCAAGGGGAAATTTAATGCGGTTTTTCATAAGGAAAACTCTTGTACGATACCTGCCCAAGCCACTGCCAAGCCACTTGCCTGTCGGATCTGCAAGTACGCACTCTATTGTATCGGTGTATTTCTCATTTGTCGGAAATTTTGTGTTTATAAGGAAAAACGCATTGCTGTAAGGATAGTCGGTAGTGTTGCGAAGTGAAAAATACACATCGTAAAATGCAGTTGTGTCGGTTATTGTTGCCTCAAATGGTATTATTTGTTTGCTTGTCCAACTTGGCTTAGGGGTTTCGTACATTTTGTCCAGGATAGTATTGTTGTTGCACGCCATTACCGACACAAGACAGCAGAGGATAAAAATACTTTTGAGTATAGGTTTTGACAGTGGTTTAAGTGTTGGTTTTGACTTGTTGTATGTCTGATGTGATTGTTTTTCCTGTGCCGGCACATCGTGCTGTGGGCGATTATTGCTGTTGTTAATTTTGGGTTTGTTTATGTGGTTTGCAGGTTGTTTTTCCTGTGCCGGTCTTCTTTGAGGCTTGCCGATTTGTTGAGTACGGCTGTGCGGGTGTGGTCTGTCTTGCCTGTCGTTTTCGTTTTGCCTGTTGTGTCTTTGGGGCTTGTCAAACCTGTTTAAGTCATCCTGGCTTGCCACATCAACAACAGTTTCTTTTTCGATGCGTTGCGCATGTCCTTTAAGATCGGGGGCTTTTTTGCCCTGCCTGTTCATTTCAAGATATACGGCAACATCGGCAGCAGGAACGTTTATAAAGTCATTTTGTTTATTTTCGTAAACGTAGGTGAATATGCGTTTGAAAATATCAATCTTTACACAATTTGCAGTACCGTTAACGGTTTCTACAGGTATGCGTGAGTCGGGCAATGTAGTAAGTGCTTCTTCGTATATCTCTGCTTCATAGTTAAGGCAACATTTAAGTTTGCCGCACTGTCCTGCGAGTTTTTGCGGATTAAGTGAAAGTTGCTGTACCTTTGCTGCACCTGTACTTACCGAATTGAATTGCCTCTTAAATGAAACGCAGCAAAACTCCCTGCCGCATGGTCCTATTCCGCCGATAATACTTGCTTCCTGCCTTATGCCGATTTGTTTCATCTCAATGCGAACGCGAAATTCTTCCGCGTAACGTTTGATAAGTTGACGGAAATCAACTCTGCCTTCCGCGGTGTAGTAAAAGATAGCCTTCGTTCTGTCGCCCTGATATTCCACACTGTTAATTTTCATTTCCAAGCCGAGTTCGATGGCAATAACACGGGCTTTGCGCTGTGTCTCTTTTTCTATCCGTATTGTTTCTATCCACTTGTCTATATCGGGTTGTTTTGCTTTACGCAGAAGTTTCTTTACCTTATCGGAACTTTCGTCAATGCCGATATGGCTCATTCGCATTCTTACGGCGTCGCCCTGCAAGGAAATAAGACCGACTTCGTATCCTCTGTCGCCTTCTACTGCAACAATGTCGCCTTGTGTGTATTGTGTAGGGTCATCCTGTATTCGGTAATAACCTTTGCGTGTATTTTTGAAACGTACTTCTACGATGGGGTAATCGCTGGGAGTATTTTCGCCGTTGGAGTGCATTTGTGCGGAACGGCACATTTGCCTGCAACGTTCTTTGCTGTCGTCTTTCAAAGTTGGGGCGTGCGTACAACCTCTGCAATAGTAAATATTTTCTTCCTCTACTGTTTTTGGAAA
>JAISVE010000082.1 GCA_031271725.1 Bacteroidales bacterium | reverse complement strand
TGCATTGCACATGATTGCTAAAGCTGACGATAAGCTCAGTCTCAAAAAAAGACAGTATAAGGCTGCACTCGATTCTGCATATATGATTAAACTTATTTTAATTTGATGCGGTTGCCCTGGTATAACTCGGTATAAATTGTAAAAATTTTCGTATCTTCGCGAACTTTTAAGAAACGGCGGTTTTTAGGAAGCCGCAAGGAAGTTTTTAGAAACTTCCGATAATTACAAACTAAAGGGGCTTTAGAAGCCCCGCAAAACAAAAAATTATGGCAGTAAGAATTAGATTACAGCGTTTTGGTAAAAAGGGTGCGCCTTTTTATCACGTAGTTGCGGCAGACAGCCGCTCCCCAAGAGACGGTAAATTCATTGAACGTCTCGGCTCCTACAATCCAATGACAAATCCCGCTACTATTGACCTTGATGTTGATAAAGCAGTTAAATGGTTGCGCAATGGTGCGCAGCCTTCGGATACCGCCCGTTCGGTATTGTCTGTTAAAGGCGCAATGCTCAAGCATCACCTTTTGCGTGGTGTTGATAAAGGTGCTCTAACGGTGGAGCAAGCAGAAGCTAAGTTTAAGGCATGGGTGTCAGACAAGGAATCAAAACTTCAAAAGATTGTTTCCGATAAGGAAGATAAAAACCGTGAGGATAAAAAGAAACGCTTTGCAGCAGAAGTAAAGATAAAAGAAGAAATTGCAGCAAAGGTTGCTAAAAAGAAAACGGCAGAACTTACAGGAGCAGCTGAAGCAACAAGTGAAGCAGCACCTGAAGCAGAAGTAGCAGAAGAGGTTGTTGTAGAAACACCGGCAGAAGAAGCTCCTGCTGAAGTTGAGGCTCCTGTAGAAGTTGAGGCTCCCGCTGCTGAAGAAAGCGCAGCAGCCGAAACTCCCGCCGAAGCAGCCGAAACAAAAGAAGCATAATTGTGAATGAATATACCATCACTTTTAAGAGATCTACATCAAATAATAGGTGAAAATTCAATATGGGCAGACCTTGGGTTTGCCCTTATTGTTTCTGCCCTTGCGCTGTTTGTAGGATTTACATTGTATTGGTTTGCTCATTTTATTATAGGCAGACTAATCAGTCAGATCTCAAAAACATGGAAAAATCCTATCGGCGGCATTTTGCTGAGGCGTAAAGTAATAAAAAGAGCCTGCTATTTTATTGTACTTCTTATTTTCTTTAAGGCACTACCTTATATACTTGTAGATTTTCCTGCGTGGGAAGATTTTTTTCATCGTGTACTTTCAATATTTAATGTTTATCTTTTTATTCAGCTTATTATTGCATCTCTTTGGGCTGTGGCGGAATATCAAACAAGGAAAAATAAAGTGAAAATGCGCCCCATTAAAGGACTTGTGCAGTTTATTGTTGCTGCAATATATTTAGTGGGAATAATCATAATAATTTCGCTGATACTAAATAAAAGCCCGATGGTGCTTATAGGAAGTTTAAGTGCTATTTCGGCAGTGCTGATGCTTATCTTTAAGGACTCAATTCTCGGATTTGTTGCGGGCATCCGCATATCATCAAACGACATGGTGCGTATTGGTGATTGGATAACCGTACCAAAATACAATGCAGATGGAAATGTTGTTGATATAACCCTGAACACTGTAAAGGTGCGCAACTTTGACAATACCATTGTTACTATTCCCCCATATATACTTATTTCCGAAGCGGTAGTGAACTGGCGCGGAATGCAAGACAGGGGAACAAGGCGGATACAGCGTACAATAAGCATAGACAGTACAACAGTAAATTTTATTTCTCAGGATAGCGTAAAAAAATATCAGGATATACGTTTTGACGAATTTTTCGGCACACTTAAAGATGCACCTGAAACCAATATAGGACTTTTCCGTCTTTATGCTATTTGGTATCTTAATCAAAGAAGCGATATTTCAAAAACCGAAACTCTTATGGTGCGCCAAACGAGTATAGACGATAATGGTGTACCGCTTGAAGTGTATTGTTTTACTACAACTTCTGTTTGGGAAGAATATGAAAAAATACAAGCGGAAATTTTTGAACACTTGTTGTCTGCCATTCCATTGTTCGGGCTTGCAGTATATCAACGAACAGCACAAAAAGACGAAAGGCGTGTTTTATGAAAATCAGCGAATGTTTTTATCTCGGCAAGATAGGCAAAACCTTTGGCTATAAAGGTGATTTGCATATTTATTTTGATGTTGATGAGCCGTCAGACTATAAATCATTAAAGTCGGTTTTAATTAAAACTGCACAAGGACTTAAATCTTACAACATAGAACGAATTACGATTTCCGCAAATCGTTCTACAATTCTTTTTGCAGATGCAGATGTGCCCGCTCAAGATGCGGCTGCATTGGTGGGTAAGGAACTCTATCTACCCTTATCAATGTTGCCTCCTTTGGAAGGTAATAAATTCTATTATCATGAAATAATCGGCTACACAGTTATTGATGAAAAAGAGGGCAATATAGGTGTAGTAAAAGAAATAACCGATTTCTCGCCACAGGCGTTGTTATCAGTAACCTCTCCACAAGGCAGGGAGATTTTAATTCCTTTGATAGATGAATTTATTGTTTCGCTTGACCGCTCAAAAAAAACTTTATATATAAAAGCCCCTGAAGGTTTGATAGAATTTTACTCTTGATTTTAGCTCGGCTTAATCGTAATTTTACTCGCCTTCGGCTCGTGAAATTACTCCGTTTCGGAAATACAAGTAAACTTGTATTTCACTCAACTTAATCGTAATTTTACACTATGGACACAGCAACAAAAATACTTTGGGTTGATGACGAAATAGATCTCTTAAAACCGCATATACTTTTCTTACAGGGAAAGGGCATAGAAGTACACACTGTAAATAACGGCAGTGATGCTTTGTCGATACTCGAAAATAATAATTTTGCTGTTGTTTTTTTAGATGAACAAATGCCCGGTTTATCCGGACTTGAAACCCTTGCTAAAATTAAAGAACTGCAACCGTCTTTGCCTGTTGTAATGGTTACCAAAAGCGAGGAAGAGCAAATTATGGACGAGGCTATAGGTTCAAAAATATCCGACTATCTTATTAAACCCGTTAGTCCTAATCAACTGTTTCTCGCAATAAAAAAACAGGTGGAAATAATTCGTCTTGTAGAAGAAAAAGCAAGTGTGGATTATCAGAAAGAATTTCGTCAAATAGGAACACTGCTGTCTTCATCATTATCTTACAGAGAATGGGAAAGCGTGTATAAAAAACTTGTGAAATGGGATTTGGAACTCTCTGCAAACAGTGACGAAAATCTCAAACAGATTTTAGAAAATCAATTCTCGGAAGCAAACTCCTTATTCTCCCGTTATATAGAAAAAAATTATGTAAACTTTGTGCAGCAGAGTCGCAAGAATGCAGAATTTGAGATGTCGCACACAGTTTTACAAAAAAAAGTTTTCCCATTACTGAACAAAGATAAAATTCCAACATTTTTAATACTTATAGACAACCTGCGCTTAGACCAGTGGCGGGTGTTGCAGCCATTCTTCAGCAAACTTTTTCCGAATATTAAAGAGGAAAGTTTTATGGGTATTCTACCTTCTGTTACACAGTATGCCCGCAACAGTATGTTTGCAGGTTTATTGCCTTCCGAAATTCAAGAGCAGTTTCCTCAATATTGGGTGGATGAGGATGAAGACGAACATAAAAATCAATACGAAAAAGAACTTTTGGAACAGAATCTAAGCCGCAGTGGGCATAATATTGAGATTACATTTAACAAGGTGCTTAATCAATCCTACGGAATAAAAATTGCAGACTATATTCCTAAAATGTTGCGCACGCCACTTAACGTTATTATTTATGGTTTTGTTGATATGCTTTCGCACGCAAGTACCGAAATAGAGCTGTTGAGAGAGATGTCAAAAAACGATTCGGCATATCGTTCGCTTATTGTTTCGTGGTTTGAATACTCTCCACTTTATGAAATTCTAAAAAAACTTTCCGAAAAAAAAATAAGAGTAATTCTCACCACCGACCACGGCTCCATACGTGTGGCAAATCCGATTCGTATTCGCGGCGACAGGGAAACATCATTTAATCTGCGCTACAAATCGGGCAGGCATTTGGAGTATGATGCAAAAGATGTCTTTACAATAAAAAATCCTGCGGATGCGTTTTTGCCTAAAAGTAATTTGACTTCTTCTTATATCTTTTGCAGAAATCACGATTATCTGGTTTATCCCAACAACTATTCACAATATGTGCAATATTATAAAAACACTATTCAGCACGGAGGCATATCTCTTGAAGAATTGTTGATTCCTGTTATTACAATGGAGAATTAGAATGTTTAATATGCCAACATATAATCATTAGTTTATTTTAGATGGGAGCCGAGATAACCTATTAAAACTTTAAAGTAATGAAAAAAGTATTAGTTGTTTTGATAATATTTGCTATAAGTGTTAATGCTTATGGACAGAAAATGATAGATTCAATATCAGGACGAGAATTTCCCTCTGTTGTAGATGAAATGCCCTCATTTCCCGGGGGTCATTAAAATCTTTACCTTTGCTGCACCGAATTATGCTTGGAAATAACTGTCTTGCTTTTTAATTTTTGTGTAATGTTTAAGATTGAAAAATTTTCTTTAGATATATTGGGAGATGTTGCGAGTGCACTGCTTGCAGCCTTCCCCGATGAGCGTGTGTTTGCTTTCTTTGCGCCGATGGGCGCGGGCAAAACGACTTTTATAAAAGAGTTATGCAAGGTTTTGAATGTGGAGGATGATGTTGTTAGTCCTACTTTTGCGATAGTGAATGAATACTCTCGTGGCGTTTCGGCTTTGGGTGGCGATTCGGGCGGCAGGGTGTTTCACTTCGATTTGTACCGGTTAAAAAATATTCAGGAAGTATTTGACATCGGCTTTAATGAATATGTTACGAGCGGCTCTTATTGTTTTATAGAATGGGCGGAAGTGATAGACGGTCATATTTCGGTGGACTATGTAAGGGTTGAAATATTTGCTGACGATACGAATGATTTGCGTAGTATTGTGGCGCGAAAAGTATAAGATTATGAAGAAAATTGTAAGACTTAAAGATAGCAGCACACAAATTTTTATTGGCGAAGATGCTCTTTCATATATTGACCGCTATTTGTCTTTGTTGAAGTTTTCGTCTGTTGTTTTTGTTATAGATGAAAATTCCAAGCAATATACTTTGCCGTTGTTGCAGAAATTTTTTACGCTTGCTTCAGACAAAACAACAACCGGAGCGACCATTACTATCAACGGCACGGAGCAACATAAAAACATCAACACAGTTGTTTCTCTTTGGAAAAAATTTGAAGAGCTGAATTTGGATAGAAACTCCATTATTATAAATGTTGGCGGCGGCGTAGTTAGCGATATGGCTGGCTTTGCTGCTGCAACATACAAACGCGGTATTCGCTTTATAAACATACCTACAACTTTGCTCTCAATGGTTGATGCTTCTGTGGGGGGAAAAACGGGAATTGATTTGGATAATCTCAAAAATGCAGTGGGCGTTTTTGCAAGACCTCTCGCAGTATTTATTAGTCCTTTGTTTTTGCAAACACTGCAACGGAAAGAATTGCTGTCGGGTATGGCGGAAGTTATCAAGATGTATGCAATTAGCGGGAAAGGGCTGTTATCTGTGAACCCCACTGAAGGCGATAGGATGCCTCTAAAAACTCAAAGATTAAGGCGTGCGAATCGAGTAAAACGGAGTTATCTGATGGATAATGAGTATTTACGAGATGAAGCGCAACGCATAGATTTGAGGAATTTAGAGGCATCCATAGTGTTTGCCGTTAAAGAAAAAGCCCGCATAGCCCGCAAAGACTTTCACGAAAAATCTCTGCGCAAAACATTAAACTTCGGACACACTTTCGGACATGCTTTCGAATCGCTTTTACTCGAAAAAAATACAGCGGTAACACACGGCGAAGCAGTGTTGTGGGGAATGGTTTGCGAGTTGTGGCTGTCGGTAAAGTTGCTCGGATTTCCTGCTAAGGAATACAATAAATTTTTGGAATTTGCCCGCAAAAATTATAACACCCTGCCCTTATCAACAGAAGATATTCCCGCATTGATAAACTATATGCAGGGTGATAAAAAAAATACAAACGGAAAAATTTATCCGGTGCTGTTGAAAAAATACGGATGTTGCGTTTACAATATAGCAATAGATAAAGATATTATTACAGATTGCTTAATTGAGTTTCTTGCTTATTAAGTTTGCTTTTTATTTGATTTAACAGTACCTTCACACACAACTATGATTATAGAAAATAATTATGTAATGCTCGCTGCTCGCCAAGATAATGTATCTTTAAATCTTTCAAGATACGGACTTTTCATATCTCACAATATGTATGTTTCCGGTAATTTATTAACAAAATTTAAACGCTATGCAAAAAGTTAAATTTTTATTTTGTGCAGTAACAGCGTGCTTGCTGCTGTTTTCTGCAAATGCACAGAAAAACGATACCACAATTCCGATTCATTTTCCGGAAGAAAAGGTTCTCTGGAAAACAAGTTTTGGCAGCGAAACAGAAAACCCCGGTCTGGAAGGTCAGAACGTATTTGTTTCGGTAACGACAACATCCGATAACGGTATTGTTGCAGCTGGCAACGGACTTTTAACCGGAAACGGAGATTGGTCCGGCGTTTTGGGTAAGGGCAATATGGAAGCCATTATTGTAAAATATAATAACAGCGGAACAGTGCAGTGGAAAAAATATTTTACAAGTCATGAAACGAGCTACTATGATGCGGTAACCACAGTGTCCGATGGTGTTGTTGCAGTTGGCTTTGCTTACGCGGCTTTTTTTACAAATGAATCCGGTTTTACAAGTAGAGGTTATGATGATGCTTTGATTGTGAAGTACAGCAATAGCGGTACTAAGGTGTGGAGCAAAAATTTCGGTGGCGAAGACAGTGACAGATTTACGTCTGTAACAAAAGTATCAGACGGAATTGTTGCTGTGGGAGTGGCTGATGAAGCTTCTTTCGGCACAGGCGACATGGCTGGTGTCAGCAAAAAAGGCGGTGGTGATGCCATTATAATAAAATACAATAACAGCGGAACAGTGCAATGGAAAAAGAATTTCGGCGGAAGCGGCGATGATAAATATACTGCGGTAGTGGCCACATCGGATGGCGGCATTGTTGCGGTTGGAACATCGCAAGAAAATTCTTTCGGCACCGGTGATTTGAGTGATATTGGCGGGAAAGGCGGTGATGACGGCATTATTGTAAAGTACGACAATAACGGCACAGTACAATGGAAAAAAAGTTTTGGCGGGGATGCAAATCTTTTTGGAGACGGTGGTGATGATTATTATACTTCAGTAGCGGCAGCAGCAGACGGCGGTATAGTTGCAGTAAAAGAATATAATGGTTCTTATGGTCAATATGCAGGTTATGCACTTGTAAAGTATGATAATAATGGGAACGAACTTTGGGAAAAACGTTTTGATGCCGCATCTAATGCTTCTGTAACAGCAGTGACGGATGGAGTTATTGTAGCGGGAAATCAATATGAATTTGGTACAGGCAACTGGAGCGGTTTTACCGGAAATGGTGGTAGTGATGGTATTATGATTAAATATGACAACAACGGAAATATAATCAGGAAAACAAATTTCGGTGGAAGTATGGATGATGATTTTTATTCTGTAACAACAACGTCAGACGGAATTGTTGTGGTGGGAGAGGTTTCTTACTCCTCTAACACGCTGGATGGAGATTGGGGAGGTATCAGTTCAAAAAATGGAGCCGGTGCTGTTGTTGTAAAGTTTGAATTGGAAGATCCATACGTTGAAGTAAGTGATATAAAAAATGTACCGGATAAAACAACTGCAACTGTTCCGCTTGCGCTTACGGCTACTGTTATTCCGGGCAATGCCACAAATCAAACAATAGCATGGAGTGTAAAGAATGATGCAGGCAGTGGCGCAAATATAAGTGGCGACACTCTCTATACGGCAACAGAAGGAACAGTTACAGTTACTGCAACTATTGTTGATGGTGTTGCGGACGGTAACTTTACAAAGGACTTTACAATAACGATTGAAAAGCATATTATCACTTTGATGGAAATGCCTGCAAGTACAGAAATACTGCGTGTTTATCCGAATCCGACTTCCGGCGTTGTAAATATTGATAATCCCGATAAATCAACGATAGAAGTTTTTTCTGCTAATGGTACTTTTGTTAAACGTGTGGAAGGTGTTAGTGTTGATTTAAGCACAGAGCCCGCAGGTGTTTATGTGTTGCGTGTCGGCAACAAAACCGCAAGAGTAGTTAAGAAGTAAGTCCTAACTTTTACATATAAAGACATCGCTTTCGATTTTTGTAATATAGATATTACCTGAATTTCTTAATTTGCCTTTATATCTTGTTGATTTTTAGAGTTCTTTCTTTATGGTGAAGTGCAATCCTAATCAGCTTTTCAAATAGTTTGGTTTATTGTTTTTTAATCCACGTTGCAATATCATTCATAACTTCAGGTGATATTGTTTCCTCAATATCGCTGTATTCCGTAGAAAGTCCGGTAGTACAGTGTTGAAATAAGTGATTGAGGTTAGGATATTTTTTTACGGTTACATCACTTTTTACCAATTCTTTTACGTTGTTTAAGTTCATATCTGCCGGCACCTGCAAATCTTTCTCGCCGTTGAGTGCCAAAACCGGACACATAATTTTCGGCAAATAGTCAGAAGGGTTGTATGCTACAATAGATTGTATTTCCGGCATCTGTAATTGTTCAAACAATTGCTTTATACTGTTTTGCGCAGCGTCTCCTTTATCGGGATAATCTGCCGATACCTTTGCTACCAGGGTATCTATGTTAGCTGCAATGTACTTGTCGGAGTGGTTGGCAATAATTGCTGTTACTTTTCTATCAACCTTTCGTTTTGTTCTATCCATTCATCGGCAACTCCCATAGCTTTGTATATAGCATAACGTTGCGCTTTCATCAACGTATCTCCTTTTACAGTCGCTCCTGCCATCGAAACAATAAATGCCAAATCATTATTGCTTTTGCCTGCCAGCATAAGACCGATAGTTCCACCTTCGCTGTGTCCGACTATTCCGATTTTTTTCGGATTGATTTCTTTTCGTGTTTTCAGGTAAGCAACTGCGGCGGCAGCGTCTGTTGTAAAATCATCAAGTGTAGCAGTTTTATAATCGCCGGTTGATTCGGCAACGCCGCGGTCATCATAACGCAACACTGCAATATCATTCCGTGTAAGATAATCTGATAACACTAAAAACGGACGATGTCCCAACAGTTCCTCATTTCTGTTTTGTGGACCGCTGCCTGAAAGCAAAACAACCGCCGAAAAATTTTTGCCGTCTTTGGGTAGAGTGAGTGTCCCTGCAAGGGTAATTCCGGCTTTTTTATTTTCAAATTTCAGGTCTTCCGAATGGTATGGATAAGGTTTTATTGGGTCTTGCGGACGTTTTATTTCGGTTGCTTCTCCCCTTTTAAGCTCTAAGGGAATAGAGTTGCTTCCCTGCACAAAGATTCCCGAAAGTAATTCTCCCTGCAACACGGCAGTATATGTCATTGCCATATTAGCCGCGTTAATTGTCAGCGTGTCATTAAAAAAACGTACACTTGTTGTGGGCAAGCCTTTTGCTTTTTGGTCGGGGCTGTCCATTGTAGCGGTGTACGTTCCGTTTTTTTGCTCGATATGGAATACTATACGGAGTTTAAGCATGCCCGTATTCAACGTTCCGTTCCATGAGCCTTGTATATTTTTGGGAAAGGCAGTTGATATACTTATTATCACAACAACGATTGATAAATAGAATTTTTTCATACTAATAAATTCTTAAGAATTAGTGTAATAAATTCGGAAATGAGCAAGCTTATTATAAACAAAGCAACACACTTGCGCGATCTCAAATTGGTAGAAACTTTGAACGCATTGTATAATAAAGCTACTTCCCAAACAACAACGATGATAGAAAGTATTCCAAACACTACAAGTATTGCCAAATCCGGCATCGCAAGCCAGTTGTGAAGAATAGCTTCAACATCAATAGTTGCGATTTTCGGACCAAGCGGCAACGATAAAATAGCGAGCAACAGTAGCGGATATTTCGCCAATGCAACAGTTCCCAAAATATCCTGAAAACGCACATGTTTAGCGGAAATCAGCGCGACTATGTACATCACGCCGACAGTTACAGCCAAGCCCAATGCTTGCAATAAAAATGCTGAGCTCAATGTGGTTTCCAAAACGGATTTCACGCTAAGCCCGTAAAAGACCGTATTGCCGAAATAGCCTGCAATTGTAGTAATTGCTAAGATTGTAATGCCGATTCCAAACGCTTTCCATCCGGCGATACGTTCAAACGGATTGTACAGGAATTTCCACTTATTTTTCATAATTAGTCAATTTTTTAATTATTTCATCTAATAAATTCCGCACGGTTGGGTAACTCAACCCAAGTTGTTTCGACATATCTTTCAGACTGCCGCTGCATTTTACAAATTTGAGGATAAACAGTTGATCATCCTGCGACAAACGGGCTAAAACCGGCAGTTCATATAAACCGGTAACTTCCGTTCCGCACTTCTCGCAACTTAAACTTTTCACGCTTAATTGCGATTGGCAACTTGGACATAAACAAGGTAACATAATATTGAATTTTTGTATTAAAATTTCTGCAAAGTTAATATTTGTTTCAATAATATTAAAATTATTTTTAATAAAATTGAGTTATAGTTTAATTTTATTGGAATTACGGTATTTTACTTTTTCTCGGATAGTGTCTGCATTGGGCAGGTCGGTAGAATTAACTAGACTTTAGGAACTAATCAACTTTTTTGAAAACAAGAACGCTGCGGTTAATGTTGTAGAAGCGTAATATCGGATTACCGTTATTGTTAGAGGGTGCTGTAAAGTATTCATTCTTGCCGGTTATCCTTTCAAATCCGCCAAAAATACTGTTATCGGAATTTAATACTATCTCATACTTGCCCGCTTCCGGCGCAGGAATTTTGTAATTTGGAATGCTTGAAGAAGGATGCCAATTAAAAACAAAAATATAGGGAACCTCTAAACTACTCAAATCTTTGCGTTGCACTTCGCTTGAAACTCGGTCACGTACTTCAGTACGCTCGTTATTGCTTCGCAATGAAGTTGCTCCCGCTCGGCAGAAACCAAACTCATTTGGTCTCTGCTCTCTCTCAACCGCAACTTTCGTTTCTGCGCTTGTGCGCCTTAATCTTTGAGTTTTTAGAGATTCCTTGTACTTTCCTGTTATAGAGAAAGCAATTGTTTTATCACTTTCACTTAAATGCAACAATTCGGGATAGCCCTGTACTCGCGGGTTGTACTCTTTTGCAAGTGCAATTATTGCTTTGTCAAATTCCTGCAAAAATTTGTAACGTAGATATTCAGTGTCGGCAAGCGACCACTGGCGGCGGGCGTATTTGTAACTCCAATTGTTGCCTTCGCGCGGAAAGTCTATCCACTCAGGATGCCCGAATTCGTTGCCCATAAAATTAAGATAACCCCCACCATTACTGCCGACAGCGAGTGTAAAAAGACGTATCATTTTATGAAGTGCAAGCCCTCGCTCTATAACGCTATCCTTGTTGTCAATACCCATAGAGGAATACATATTCGCACCCATCAAACGGAATGCGAGGGTTTGGTCGCCAACAAGTGCCTGATCATGGCTCTCACAATAGGCTATTTGCGGCACGTTCGGCAAACGGTCGTTAAATACTCGCCACAATTCCGACATCACCCAGTTTTCATCACTGCGTTCCTTGATAATTTTTATCCAAAAATCGGGCAGCCCCATAGATAAACGATAATCAAAACCAATTCCGCCGTCTTGCGTGGGCACTGTAATGCCGGGCATTCCGCTGACTTCTTCGGCTATCGAAATTCCTTTACTTTCGTGTATTAAATCGTTTGCAAGCGACAGATAAATTATTGCGTTATTGTCCACATCTTCGCCGAAATAATTTTCATAAGTTCCAAAATAATCAATATATCCTCTGTGAAAGTAGAGCATTGAAGTTACGCCGTCAAAACGAAATCCGTCAAAACAAAATTCTTCCATCCAGTAGCGGATATTTGAGAGCAAAAATCTGCGCACTTCATTTTTGCCGTAATCAAAAATTTTTGAGCCCCAATAAGGGTGTGTGCCGTTCTTGCC
>JAISVE010000026.1 GCA_031271725.1 Bacteroidales bacterium | reverse complement strand
TGGACGGATATACGTCAGTTTAATCTTATGTTTGCTACGCAAATCGGCTCTGTGAGTGCGGGGAGCGATACGGTCTATCTGCGTCCTGAAACAGCGCAGGGTATTTTTGTGAATTTTCTTAACGTGCAAAAAACTTCGCGTATGAAAGTGCCGTTTGGCATTGCGCAGACAGGTAAGGCTTTCCGCAATGAGATTGTTGCGCGTCAGTTTATTTTCCGCATGCGTGAATTTGAGCAAATGGAAATGCAGTTTTTTGTTCCGCCCGGAACGGAGTTAGAGTGGTTTAAGTATTGGAAAGAGGAGCGTATGAAGTGGCATTTGTCGCTGGGTATTCCTGCTTCGTGTTACAGGTTTCACGACCACGAAAAGTTGGCGCATTATGCTAATGCTGCTACCGATATTGAGTTTGATTTTATGTTTGGCTTTAAGGAATTGGAGGGCATACATTCGCGTACCGATTTTGATTTAAGCAAACATCAGGAATTTTCGGGCAAGAAGTTGCAGTATTTCGATACTGAACAGGGCTTGTCGTACGTGCCGTATGTTGTGGAAACTTCTATTGGACTTGATAGAATGTGTTTGGCTATTATGTCTTACGCTTTTAATGAGGAGAAGTTGGCTGACGGCAGCGAGCGTGTTGTTATGAAGATTCCGCCTGTACTTGCGCCGTACAAGGTTGCGGTGTTGCCGCTTGTAAAGAAGGACGGAATGCCGGAATTCGCGCGGGGGCTGGTTTCTGAATTGCAGCGGAAGTTTATGTGTCAGTATGATGAAAAAGACACTATTGGCAGGCGTTACAGGAGGCAGGATGCCATCGGCACACCTTTCTGCGTTACGGTAGATACCCAGACTCTTGAAGACGGAACGGTTACTGTCCGCGAGCGCGACAGCATGGAGCAGGTGCGTTTGAATGTAGCCGAGTTGGCGGGGTATGTTGAAAGTAGGTTGTAATAAGATTGCATTATGAAACAAGTAAATAAAATAAGTGTAGCGGAGTTGTGGGAAATGTCTAACAATATGTATGACGATTTGGTAAAAGCAGTTGTAGATATTGAAAGAGGGCTTGTTGTTGTTGATGCCGGATTACACGCAGACGAGGAGGCTTTTTTGTTGGAAAGTGGCTCAAGCCAAAGCGGCCTTTGGGGTATAAACCTATATCCGAATAATTATGGTACGGATGATTTTATTGAATTTGATTCAATGATAAATATTCGTCCGCAACAAAATAATCGTTCACGTTCGGTAGAAAATGTCGAAATACAAGAGCAAATTCGGAAACTTATAGCAAGAGTTGTTTATGAATAAGCCGATAGACAGGGAACGTTGGGCGCAGTTAAATATTTTTCAGCAAATGGGAAATATTGGCTCGGAAGTAGGGCGCGCCATAAAGGCGAAACGAGAGGGCAAAGACGAACGCTTGCAAGGCGCAATAGAAAGAGCATTAGACCTTTTTAGTGCAACGGTATTTGACCTTATAAATAAACATCAATCGCATCGCATTACGGAAGTGCTACGTTCAAGAGATGAATTTCTCGGATTGTTTTATGATAATAAATTTAGCGACAGTAACGTTAATGCAATAGAAAGTTATTTCACGCATTTTGCAATAGCAAGCCGTTTGAGGGTGAGAAAATTAATTACAAAATGACAACAAAACATACCATAATTAATGGCGATAGTCGTCAGATGAGTGAACTTAAAGACAAGTCCGTTCATTTGGTAATTACTTCTCCACCGTATTGGCAACTTAAAGATTATGGCAGCGAAAATCAAATTGGGTTTAATGATAGTTATGAGAATTATATCAATAATCTGAATTTGGTATGGGCAGAGTGTTATCGCGTGTTGCAGGACGGTTGCCGTTTGTGTGTCAATATTGGCGACCAATTCGCACGTTCGGTTTATTATGGCAGATACAAGGTTATTCCCATTCATTCCGAGATTATACGATTTTGCGAAACTATCGGTTTCGATTTTATGGGACAGATTATTTGGCAAAAAGCAACAACAATGAACACAACAGGTGGGGGTGCTGTTATGGGCAGTTTTCCACATCCTAGAAATGGCATTGTGAAACTTGATTTTGAATACATCTTACTTTTCAAGAAACAAGGCAATTCGCCAAAACCCACAGCCGAACAGAAAACAAATTCTGCAATGACAAATGAGGAATGGAATACTTATTTTAATGGGCATTGGTATTTTAACGGTGTGAAGCAGGATAAGCATTTGGCGATGTTTCCCGAAGAATTACCACGCCGATTGATTAAGATGTTTTCATTTCCGAATGAAACAGTTTTAGACCCTTTTCTTGGTAGTGGAACAACATCTTTGGCTGCGGGCAAATTAGGGCGTAATTCTATCGGCTATGAAGTAAATCCTGAATATATTTCTATTATCAAAGAAAAAATCGGCAATGGCGATGCTTTCTCGCAAGTAAAAACGGTTAGACAGCCAAAAATAAAATTTGATTTTGATAAAAGGATAGATGAGTTGCCTTATAGGTTTGTTGATGTACACAAGTTGGATAAAAAAGTTGATGTAAAAAAACTGCAATACGGCTCAAAGATTGGCGCAGAGAATGACGGAAAACGTGAGGAGTATTTTACAGTAAAGGAAATAATCAACCCTGAACTTATCCGTCTAAATAATGACTTAGTAATACGTTTGATAGGGATAAAACAAAACCCTGCAATCAATGGCGAAGCAACCGAATTTTTACGAGAAAAACTCAAAGGCAAACGTGTTTTCCTTCGTCACGATACTATTAAGCATGATAGTGAAAATAATTTATTAGCGTATCTCTATTTGGAAAACAAAACTTTCATCAATGCACATTTGTTGAAAGCAGGATTGGCGAGTGTGGATAGTGAATTGGAATTTCGATATAAAAAGAAGTTTTTAGAGATATAAATATGATACGTCAAAAATAGCGAAAAAATAATATAGTAATTTATGGCAAAAGAATGGATATTAAATAGTGCGATGAATCGCTTTCAATTGAATTTTAAGCGAAATGTTGGGGCGACTTCGGAGTCAATTCGTAAATGTGCGCCTAAAACTTTGGACGAGTGGCAGGATTACTATTTTGCTAATGTAAAGAGTAAATTACATATTGAAGATTTGGGTAAGAAGTTGTACGTAAAAATCACAGAAGTTATTCAGTCGGAAGTGGTAGAGGTTACGGAACAAGATTGTATTGATTATATGTTGCAACTTGTTATTGACAGAACTTTTGATGGATATATAACCGAAATTCAAACTATATATGGGCAATTACAAAATATTTTGGATGTAAAAATTGAAGCGGCGTCTGACGAATGGGACAGGTTATTTAATGTAGATTTTTATATAAAAGTTGGTGAGAAATTTATTGGCTTGCAGATAAAGCCTGTCAATAATGGAATTCAGCTAGCGGAAATACATAAAGAATATGCTTTACAAGCCGATACGCATAAAAAATTTTCAGCAAAATATGGTGGAAAGGTATTTTATATTTTTTCTGAAAAAGTTGCCGGCAAGAAGGAAATTGCCAACAAAGATGTGATTGACGAAATAAGAGAAGAAATTGATAGATTGAACCAATAGTGCTTCAAGGTGCAGGTAGTTGGTATGTGAGGTCGGGAGTTGGGGCGGGGAGCGAATGTTGAATGAGAGTATGGATGTGTCGCACGGATTTGCGTGAGGGATAGGAGCGGAAATCCTTTTTGCTTGCGTGGATTTTGTGCGGGTGAGCAAAAAGATTGAAGCGGATAGCCCGACCCTGCGATGCGTAGAGGCAGCGGAAATATTTCCGCTTGCGACTTTGAGATTTCTGCGTAATGCCGTTAGGTTTTGGGAGTTTTACGGAGACTGTTTGGTTAGAAAGAAAGGAGTTTATTATCCAACCCTCGCTTAATTATAGATATGTAGCGTAACGCAGTGGAGCGGGTTTAATTGAACGGACAAAATCGTTACGGCATAGCAGAAATTGAGTAGGAGCAAAGGAAATGTTTTCGCTGACTTGCATAGGGGAGCAGGGGCACGCCCAAAATACAAAACATTGGGAAAAAACACTGAACGTTGAAGAAGCACGAAGCTCGGGAAAACAAGCACGAAAAACATGCCCCAAAATAACACAACAAATAAAACAGGAACGAAAATAATTATAAAAAACAATAAAAATATGACACCGGAATTTAAGTATCAAAATCCTTTTCCAATGGGGAAGGATAACACAGAGTATTATTTGCTTGGCAAAGAGGGCATTGAAACTGCAAGTTTTGAGGGGAAGCAAATCCTGAAAGTTAAGCCCGAAGCATTGACAGCCCTCGCAAAACAGGCATTTAGAGATGTTGCCTTTATGCTGCGCACCGAGCATCAACAGCAGGTTGCAAAAATTCTCCAAGACCCTGAGGCAAGCGAGAATGACAAGTATGTTGCCCTCACAATGCTTCGCAATGCAGAGATTTCTGCAAAGGGCGTTTTGCCTTTCTGCCAAGACACAGGCACGGCAACGATTGTAGCGAAAAAAGGCGGCAAGGTTTTCACACCGCAGGGTGGCGATGAGGAAGCACTCTCAAAAGGCGTTTACGAAACATACACGCAGGAGAATTTGCGCTACTCGCAGACGATTCCGCTAACGATGTACAAGGAAATAAATTCGGGCACAAACCTTCCCGCACAGATAGATATTCAGGCGGTGGACGGTGATGAATACAAGTTTCTCTGCATTGCCAAAGGCGGCGGTTCGTCAAACAAAACTTATCTTTTTCAGGAAACAAAGGCACTCCTGAATCCCGCTACGCTTGAAAAATTTCTCATAGAAAAAATCCGCACACTCGGCACGGCTGCCTGTCCGCCATATCATATTGCTTTTTGTATCGGTGGAACTTCTGCCGACCAATGCTTAAAGACGGTTAAACTTGCTTCAACGCATTACTATGACGAACTGCCGGAAGAGGGTAATGAGTATGGACAAGCGTTCCGCGACAAGGAACTTGAAGAAAAAATCCTTCAAGCATCCTACAAAATCGGCTACGGAGCGCAGTTTGGCGGTAAATATTATGCGCACGATATTCGCATTGTCCGCTTGCCGCGTCATGGTGCTTCCTGCCCCGTAGGGCTTGCGGTTTCCTGTTCCGCCGATAGAAACATTAAGGCGAAAATCAATAAAGACGGGATTTGGATTGAAAAGCTGGAAGAAAATCCCGGACGTTTTATCCCCGAAGAACTGCGCAATGCAGGCGAGGGTGGGGCTGTAAAGATTGACCTTAACCGTCCGATGTCGGAAATCTTGAAAGAACTCGACAAATATCCTGTTGCCACACGTCTTTCTTTGAATGGAACTATTATCGTGGGGCGCGATATTGCACACGCAAAAATCAAGGAACGCTTGGATGCCGGTGAGGAAATGCCGCAGTATCTCAAAGACCATCCGATTTATTATGCGGGTCCTGCCAAAACCCCAAATGGAATGTGCAGCGGCTCGATGGGACCCACTACTGCGGGGCGTATGGATTCCTACGTTGATTTGTTCCAGAGCAAGGGCGGTTCGTTGATAATGCTTGCCAAGGGCAACCGCAGCGAGCAGGTAACGGAAGCATGCAAGAAACACGGCGGTTTTTATCTCGGCTCAATAGGTGGTCCTGCCGCGATTTTGGCGCAGAACAATATTAAGAAACTTGAATGTTTGGAATACCCCGAACTCGGAATGGAAGCGATTTGGAAGATTGAAGTTGTAGATTTTCCTGCGTTTATTTTGGTGGATAATAAGGGGAATGATTTTTTCAAGCAGTTGTAAGTTTTGGGCTTGTAGTAGGATTTGAG
>JAISVE010000160.1 GCA_031271725.1 Bacteroidales bacterium | reverse complement strand
TTGCCGGATTATCCTCTGCCTTTCACTTTGGAGGAAATTGATTTTGAAAACGGAGATGCAATTTTGAATTACGCTTTGAAATTGATTGAAGACGGAAAATATATTAAAGAATCTGAGGAATTTGAAATTGATATTGTGAAGATGATTTGCTTGATAGCAGCAGGTTTTGTTGTTGTCGGTGCAGCGAGTTTGCTGTTTTATAATTATAACAGGAAACGAAAAATAAAAAATAAAAAGCATTTATAATTACATTCGCTCCATGTTGATATTTTTTTATATATTAAATGTAACTCTTCTGCTTTTACACGAAATAGAATCAGGTTACGAGAAAGAATGGGAAATACTGAAACTGCCTGGAAAATTAACAGGATTTTTACTTCTTCATGTGCCGATAATATTTCTCTTTTTTTACGGTTTTTATTGTATTGTCGAATATCCGCAAACAAGGGGAATACTCTCTATTTTAGCAGGAATAACCGGTTTTATTCCGTTTTTAATTCATAAAGTTTTTGTGAACAAAAAAGGACATTTCGACAAAACTGTTTCCAATATAATAATATACGGCAATATGGTTTCCGCAACAGTATTAGTGATAACAGGAATTGAAAAGGTATTTGAAGTATAATTGTAACTTTGCTGATATGAAAAAAATAATTATTGTTGGAGCAACTTCCGGAATAGGCAGGGAAGTTGCTTTATTGTCTGCACAGCGTGGATGGATTGTGGGGGCTTGTGGCAGGCGTGAAGAAAATTTGGCGGACTTGCAGAAAGAAATTGCAGGGTTGCAGGCGAACGCTAATACGAATGCGCCGAAAGTATTCACCAAAAAACTTGACGTTACCGCAGACAATGCGGAAGAACAACTGCTTTCGCTTGTTAAGGAAATGGGCGGAATGGATGTGTTTTTTCAGGTTTCAGGTATAGGCAAACAAAACCCATTACTTGACGATAATATAGAATTGCAGACAGTAATGACTAATGGCATCGGATTTACCCGTATGGTTACAGCCGCCTATCGCTATTTTCGTCATAATAACGGCGGACGTATTGCGGTTTTAAGCTCCATTGCAGGTACAAGAGGGCTTGGTGCCGCACCCTCATATTCGGCAACAAAACGCTTTCAGAATACCTATATAGACGCTTTGGAACAACTTTCTTATATGGAAAAGGCGAAAATCCGTTTTACCGATATTCGTCCGGGCTTTGTTGATACACCGCTTCTTTCTGACGGTAAAAATTATCCGATGCTAATGCCTGTAGATAAAGTTGCACGCAGTGTTGTTAGAGCAATAGAAAGAGGCAAACGTGTAAAGGTCATTGACCGGCGGTACGCGGTTTTGGTTTTCTTTTGGAAGTTGATTCCGCGTTGTATTTGGAAACGTATAAAAGCACGCTGATTTATCAGTGTATTTATCACAAATAAAAACAAAAATTATGACTAAAAAGAAAAAATCATTTTTAAGCGAGTTTAAGGACTTTGCCATGCGGGGCAATGTTATGGATATGGCTGTCGGTATTATTATCGGCGGTGCTTTCGGCAAAATAGTAAGTTCTATTGTAACCGATATTATTATGCCGCCACTCGGGCTTTTAATCGGCAATATGGATTTTTCCAAAATGCACTGGATTATGCGCGAAGCGGTAATGGAGGGCGACAAAATCATTAAACCTGCCGTAACACTTAACTACGGCGAGTTTATCAACTCTATTATCAACTTTATTATTATTGCCTTTTCTATCTTTATGGTAATTCGTACCATAAATCGTGTGGAAGCAAAAGCGAAACAACTTATTGATGGCAAGGGAGATGAAGAAGTTGTTGAGGCAGCCGCCCCGCCAAGCAAAGAGGAAATTCTGCTCACTGAAATCAGAGATTTGCTGAAAGAAAGTCATGGTAATAAATAGAACTTAAATTTGTAACTTTGCCGTTATATATAAACATCGACTAATATGAGTAAAAGCGAATCGTATTACAAAAAAACAAACAGAATTCTTTTAATCCTGCTGCTGTTGCTTCTTGCGGCATTTATTTATGTATCTATAAACAATCGTGTGGTAGTAAAAGAAAAGGAGGAAAATTATGCTCAGAACATTGCCTTACAATCGGATTTTGACAATTTGATGAGTGAGTATGAGGCAATAAAATTGGAGAATGAATCGCTTACTGACCAACTATCCGACCGCGACAGCGTTATTCTTGCGAATGCAGCAGAGATAAAAAAACTTATAAACTCACAGGCAGATTACCGCAAAATTGCACGGAAACTCGAACTTTTGCGTAACATCACTCGCGACTATGTGAGCAGAATTGACTCGTTGCTTATCGTCAATCAACAACTGTCTGAAGAAAACGAGCAGATAAAGCAGGAAGTGGTTACAGAGAAGAAAAGGAGTGCACAACTTACGCAGGATAAGAAGGATTTACAGGACAAAGTTTCTGTCGGCTCGGCAATTCTTGCTTACAATGTATCTGCAAGTACCTATCGTTTGAAGGGTAATGGTGATGAGGTAGCGACAGATAAATCAACCAGAATACAACGCATAAAGATTACATTCACTTTAAGTGAAAACAAATTGGCAAATACGGGGGACAAGGAAATTTATGCACGGATTATGCGTCCTGACGGTGTTGTTATGACGCCCGGCAGCAGCGAATTATATAACTTTGAACTTAACGGAAAACAGGAAGCGTTTACGATTACCAAGACTGTGCCGTACAGCGGCAAAGCAACTAATGTGGTGATGTTTTGGGATAGAAAGAATATTTCACAGCCTGCTATGACAGGGGTTTATAAGGTTGCTTTGTATTTGGACGGAATTGAGATTGGTAACGGAAGTTTTGAAGTGAAGAAATAAATTTGTAGAACTATGTTGCTTGCACCATCAATATTATCGGCGGATTTTGCGCACTTAGGCAAGGAAATTGATATGCTTAACCATTCTCAGGCGGATTGGATACATGTTGATGTTATGGATGGAGTTTTTGTGCCTAATATCACAATAGGTATCCCTGTTGTAAAGGCGTTGAGCAGAATAGCGAACAAGCCGCTTGATGTTCATCTTATGATTGTTGAGCCTGAAAGATATATTGAGCAGTTTGCTCTTGCGGGTGCGGATAATTTGCTTGTACATTATGAAGCATCGCGTCATCTGAACAGGACTCTTGCGGAAATTCGCTCGCGCGGAATGAAGGCGGGAGTGGTGTTAAATCCGCATACAAATGTTTCGTTGCTCGAAAATGTGCTGGAATATGCCGACCTCGTTCTGCTTATGAGTGTAAACCCCGGCTTCGGCGGGCAGCAGTTTATTGAAAACAGTTATCGGAAAATAGAGGAACTTGCGGAGATGAGAGAACGGCTTAAT
>JAISVE010000086.1 GCA_031271725.1 Bacteroidales bacterium | reverse complement strand
GATAGCGGCATATTCCAAAAACGCACTGCTACCGGAGAGTTTGACGCTTCCATAAAAAGATTTAAGGATTTAAGTTTAGAATTATTTCCGGCTTTTACTTCTATTGGAATTAAATATTCACCTACCTGTATCACATAATCCACTTCGGCTTGCGAATTTCTTTCTTCTCTTACCCAAAAATTTCTTTTATATGAAACGCTTTTTGAATTTGCCAATAGCATCTGCCCCACTATATGCTCTACTATTCTGCCTTTCCATATATCCATTATATTTTTATTTCCTAATATTTCTTTTTGCAAACCTGAAGCATAATTAACCAAACCTGTATCTAACCATAATAATTTGGGTGATTTTTTTATATCCGGTTTCAGCGGAATAGCCCTTGCTGTTGTGGGATAAGAGAGTTCTAAAAGCATCGCTTGTTCAAGTGTTCTCATTGCCTCTCCCATTTCACGCGACTTGTAGTTTGAGTTCGCAAATTTTTCAAATTTTATACGCTCACCCGCAAAATCCCAGCCGTATAACAATATATATCGTATTACATTACGCATTGTTGCATTGGCTGCGTATTTTTCAACATCATCTCTAAAACCTGTTAGCAGGGTTTCATATATTTTATTCAGTAATATTATATCCTTTGTTTCAGCATAAGTTTTTATTGCTTCGGGCATTCCGCCTACTAACAAATATTCATTAAACAAGTCCATTGCATGCTTATGAATAGCGTTTGGAAGCGTTGCCGACAATACCGTCTCTGATAAAGATTTTTTATCTAACGCAATAAGAAATTCCGAGAAAGAGCAAGGGCGCATTGCCAAATATTCGACACGACCAACAGGGAAAGATATTTGCTTATTCAGCAATGTTTCAAGCAAAGAGCCCGCAGCTATAACATATAGCTCAGGCAAATCTTCATAAAAATATCTTAACAGGGTAACAGCCCTTGCGGAATATTGAATTTCATCAATAAATAATAATGTGCGACCTTCTTTTTTGTTTTTATCTTTTTGAAAGTAGATTGCGCTTAGTACTTCCTGTACGGAAGCATTATTATCAAATAATTCTCTCTCTTTATCACGTTCTAAATTCAGAGAAATAAAATCGTCAAATTCATTTGCAAACAGTTCTACAATAGAGGTTTTTCCTATCTGTCTTGCACCTCTTAGAATTAGAGGTTTTCTATGCTTGGAATTTGCCCATTTTCTCAGGTCTTCTATGGCTTTTCTTTGAAACATATTAGGAATTATTTTTGCAAAGATAGTAATTTTACTGTCATTTTGTAACAAAACCAAACATATTTATTACAAAGTTTGCAACAAAACCAAACATATTTATTACAATACTTGTAACAAAACCAAACATGCAACTAAACCGAGTAAAATGTTTTTTTGAAACGTAGCATCTTCATTCGCAAAGCGAATAACGAACGATTAAGTTGAGAGAAAAGCAAGTTTACGACAAACGCGAAATACTGTCCTTAAGGCGTTGCAGGCTCAATTCCTTACCTATTAGAATACATATTTCGGAAGCACCGCAAGGGGTAGATAATGCACCTGTAAGCGCAATTCTGGCAATCCACAATAATTGCTTTTTCTTAATGCCAAGCCGCTCGGTCAGTTCCGTGTAAAGTGAGAATATTGCTTCGTTTGTCCAATCATTCGCAGCAAGCGCAGTTAGTCCTTCAAGCACTGACGATAAAGTAGAACGCGTCATTTCAAGTGTTGTTTTAGCATCTTTATTTTCAAAAAATGCCAAATCAAAACCATCATAGCCATCAATAAAAGCAATTTTTTCAGGTATATCCGAAAACGCCCCAATACGGCTTTGCAACAAGGAACTCAGCATTTCTTTATCTACCGGAGTTTTCAAAATAGAATAGTAGGGAGATGCTTTTGCGTGAAATTCCGCAAAAGGAATTTCCTTTATATAAAGCCCATTTAACCAGTGTAATTTTACGGGATCAAAAACCGCAGAACTTTTTGAAATACCTGCTATATCGAACAATTGAACAAGCTCTTTTAATGAGAATTTTTCCTGTTCTGTTTTTGGATTCCAGCCAAGCAACGCAACATAATTAAGTATTGCTTCGGGCAAATATCCCTTGTCATAAAAATCCTCAAAATTGGCATCGCCATGCCGCTTGCTTAATTTGCGGCTCTTGTCTTTCATTATATGCGGTAAATGCACGTATTGCGGGATTTCCCAACCGAAAGCATTATACAGTAAATTATAATTCGGCGTGCTTGAAAGATATTCCATACCACGAAAAACGTGAGAGATTTGCATTAAATGGTCATCTACTACGTTTGCAAAATTATACGTGGGCAAGCCGTCTGACTTTATAAGCACATTATCGTGGAGCTCTTTATTTTCTACAGTAATTTCACCATACACCTGATCTTGGAATGTTGTTGTGCCGTCAAGCGGAACATTCTGCCTTACCACATAAGGCATGCCGCTTGCCAACTTCTCTTGCACCTCCGCCGGACTAAGATGCAAGCAATGCTTGTCATACTTGCGCGTACCGTTTTCGTCAGTTAATGACTCCAAACGTTCCTTATCACAAAAACAGTAATAGGCAGTGCCGTTTTCTATAAGTTGCTTAACATGTTCGGCATAAATTTGTTTACGCTCACTCTGCACGTATGGACCATACGAACCGCCTACATCCGGCCCTTCATCGTGATTCAAACCGGCTAATCGCAGAGTATTGTAGATAACTTCAAGAGCATTTTCTACCTGTCGCTGCTGATCGGTGTCTTCAATACGTAAAACAAATTTTCCATTATAACGGCGCGCATAAAGATAACAATACAATGCAGTGCGCAAATTTCCTATGTGCATGAAGCCCGTAGGGCTTGGGGCAAAACGTGTTCTTACTTCCGACATACTTTTACTCATTATTTATAGTTTAAGCAAAGATAATAACAAATTAAAACTAATCATAAAAACGCCAAACAAGACCAAACCTAAAGCAACGGTCTTTCAAAGCATAGTGCGGCGTATCAATATAGTTGTAGGGCTTTATTGCCCCTTGCAATAAGTTCTGCCCTTTAAGGAAAATATTCATACGCTTAACTTTCAGCGTAACAAAAAAATCCATAATAAAATAATTGCCCGTCTTTACCTTATCCTGCCAAACGTAATATACAAGTGCAGGATTGTAGGCATCGGCATAATAAGAAGTGCGATAGTACAAATCAAAACCCACATGCAAAGTTCCGTTACCGGGCATCGGAATTATGCCGAAAATAGATTCCTGCATATTAAAAAGCGGCACATGTATATAGTTTTCATTACTGCTATAGGATAGTTGTAACTTGCTGTTAAGCCCGACATACTTGGCTATAATAAGGTCTTTGCCTAAGGCAAGTTGTGCTACGAGAAAAGGACTTTCCGATTGCGCTACATACAAATCACCTTCATTCGTTTCACTTTGTCTGAAAAATGTATGATTGTTTATATAAGAAGCCTTTGCATTAAGCCACCATCCCTTATACAAAAAATCAAAACCACCGTAAAGCACATTTGTAGCAGCAAGCCAATTATTTCTCCATTCAAAATGATTAGAAAGATGATAAGAATAAATGTAATCGGGTGCGTGTGACAAGAATCCTGCCGTAACCGATATTCCATCCATATTACTTAAAAATCCTTTCTGTTTCGGAAAAAGGAATTTTGCAGACACATAACCATTAAAATTCTGAACATCCTTTATCTTAACTTCTTGTCCTGAAAAAGAAAAATCACCATAAGCATTTAACACAAACCTGCCTGCAAAAGTAAACTGCGCCTGTACAAAAGGGAACCAGGCAAACATCGTTTCTTTTTTTACCGCATCACGAAAATAAACAAATTCATTTTTTATACCGCCTGCTATCTTAAAGCGAAAAGGAGCATTGGAAATTTTTTCCATATCACCGGTAGTATAATAAACCCTGTTAGAAAACCTGTAACTATTAACAGTATCGTCAGACTGTTTTTCGTTTAGACGACCGGTACTGTAAAAATTACCCCAACCTGCATCGTGATACATCTCCCTGTTTTGCTTAAACAAAAATTCGTGCCCTATGTATCCAAGCGAAAAATCATTTTCAGGAATTGTATCATGACGGTCTCCGTAAAAATGATAACTGTGTTTTAAGAACACCATATTTTCACGATAATGGTTGTTTGCTTGAGAAAGATATGTGGGAATACTTAAACGATTTGTTTCCGAGTTGGAAGTAAAATATCCATCGTCTTGCATGCCGCCGTTTTCATCTGTCTGAGAACGGTTAAATATATAACCTCCCTGAACACGATAACGCCCACTCTTTGTAATATAGTTACCGTATCCTCTAAAATTCATTTGATTTGATCCGCTGTTTTCGTACTCGCCAAACCAGCTTAAAACATTAAAATCAAGTGCAAGGTTTAGTCCGCGTGCAACATTCAAAGAAATTATTGCATTAAGAAAATTTATTTCCTTGCCGAAATTATTCATATAGTAAAGCGATGAGTATGGCGATTGAGTCTGATAAAAGGGGGTATTTTCTACAGTATATTTCCATGTAGCAAAAGGGTTATTTCTTAAAAAAATAGAACCGGTAAAATCGGGCATATAACCTATAGGCTGGTCTGCGTGCCCCAAATCGCGTGTTTGGGAAAAATAATTATTCTTAAAAACTTTGTCATAAATCTGGAAGTTATTAAGCGATCTATCTATTGTATCCAATAACGGCACTCCACATTGCAAGTTCTTGTCATAGTAATATAAAGTTGTTACTCGATTGCTTGCCAATGCAGCCCTTTTTGCTGCACGCAAAGAGTCACGCCCTGCCTGCGATTCGGGTTTTATTTGTATTTCTTCGGGGGGCGGTGTTGGCGGGAACAGATCGGTATTCTCTGTCTGCGCTTTTA
>JAISVE010000047.1 GCA_031271725.1 Bacteroidales bacterium | reverse complement strand
GAAATTCAGTGTGAGGAATGCCATGGAAAACGTTTTAAGAGTGATGTCCTTGAAGTGAAATTCAACGAAAAAAATATCTCCGAAATACTTGATATGACTGTTGATGAAGCGGTGGATTTTTTCAGAAATTCAGGACAGAATGCAATAGCAGAAAAACTTTCGGTATTTCAAGAAGTAGGACTTGGTTATCTCGGTCTCGGACAATCGTCATCAACACTGTCGGGCGGCGAGGCGCAGCGCGTAAAACTTGCTTATTTTATAGGTAAAGGCAACACAGAAAAAACAACCTTGTTTATTTTTGACGAACCCACGACAGGGCTGCATTTTCACGATATAAAAAAACTTCTCAACTCCTTTGACGCACTTATCCGCAAAGGACATACGGTGCTTGTGATAGAACATCACCCGGATATAATAAAATCGGCAGACCATATAATAGACATAGGACCGGACGGCGGCGAAAAAGGTGGGCGTATTGTTTTTGAAGGCACGCCGGAGGGCTTGGCAAAATGCAAAGCGAGTGTAACGGGAGTTTTCATAAAAGATGAATGAAATGAAAACTTGTTTTATTTATGAAGCGTAGCAGATTTATGAAGCACAGTCAAGAATTATTTTACGAAGTAAAAATATATATAAATGAATAAGGATGGTTTAAGAAAAGTAGCAGTTATAACAATGGCTCGCAACGATGAGTTTTTTCTTAATCGTTGGATTAGCTATTATGGCGAGCAATTCGGTGAAGAAAATCTGTATGTTTATTTAGACGGGGAAGATCAACCCGTACCGGCAAAGGCAGGAAAGGCAAATGTTATACACGTTCCCCGCGTTGCCGAACACGTTGTAAAAGCGGAAAAAAGACGGCTTGGATTTTTATCACAAAGAGCACGCGAGTTGTTCAACAATTACGATATAGTTATTGGGGTTGATGCAGACGAATTTGTTGTTATAGATCCTTTGTGTGGAAAGACATTGCACGAATATTTGAGCGAGAAGCGAATTAAGACATCTGTTTCCGCACTTGGTGTTGATATGGGGCAGGATAGAAATTCAGAAAAAATTCTTAACAGAGAACAGCCGTTTTTACAACAGAGAAATTATGCCGTTATTTCTTCACGCTATACAAAACCTTCCATAATAGCAAAGTCTGTACGTTGGGGCTCCGGTTTTCACCGGGTAAAACATCACAATTTTCATATTGATAAAAATCTTTACATGTTTCATTTCGGCAGTGTGGATTATGATATGATAATGGATAGATTTAAAGATAAAGATCGTATGGCAACAGGCAGGGAGGGGCATATTAAAAAACGGTTGCGCAGCATTACTTTTATTACGGAAGCGGTTGCGCAAAATAAGGCAAAAGACGGTAATAAATATTTACCAAAAGCACGTCTTGTGCAAACTATATTTCGTCCGATATATGCCTATAACAAGCCGTCAATGCTGCGTTGGAAGTTAATAGTACAGATTCCCGAACGCTTCAAAAAAATATTATTATGATAATTTCAGTTATAGTGCCTGTTTATAATGGTGAAAAATATGTTGAGCGTTGTATGCAAAATTTGCAGAGGCAAACATATAAAAACTTAGAAATAATTGCGATAGATGACGGCTCTACCGACCGCTCTAATGAATATTTGCAGCAATATCCCATAAAAATTTTTAAGCAGGAAAATCAGGGATTGTCGGCGGCAAGAAATGCAGGAATGAAAATAGCAAGCGGCGACTATATTCATTTTTTTGATGTTGATGATTTAATAAGTGATAATTTTTATGAGAAAGTAGTGGATGCACACAGGCAGATAGATGCCGATATTTACTGTACAGGAATGGAAAATGAACCGAAGCCGCATCGTACATTATTATACGATAATGTTCGTGTGCTCTCCTTAAAGCAGGAAAAAATTGAAATTACAATGGTTGGCAGATGGGGCTATGTATGGCGTTATGTGTTTAGAAAAAGTTTTTTAGAGGCGCGAACTTTGCAGTTTGAAGTGGGTGTGGTTGTAGAAGATTTACCTTTTTCATTGCAAGCAGTGTATTTTGCCGATAAGGTTGTAACTGTTCCGCAAGCAACATACTATTATAAGGAAAATGAAAACACGATAATGACTTCACCGGACCCTGTTGCAAGACTAAGACGGCATAAAGGCTGGCAAAGAGCAAAGGAGTTCCGCAGGCAATTTGCCCGTGAGCATAAGATAAAAATTCCGGGCGTGTTTACGGGGAGGGTTACCGGTTGGATAGATAAATGGTTTGCTTAAAAAATTCTAAATTCCTCGAATTTCAGCGTTACGCTGCATTTGATGTTCAGTCACGTACTAAAGTACGCTCCTTTCACATCTGCATTTGCGTGCCTTGAACTTCGAGTTTTTAGAACTTTTTACTTACTTCTCAAACGCTGATTTCTTAGAAAAATATCTTTCTAAAAATTCCTTTGCAAGAATACGGTCTTTATTAGTGGTATGCTCGTTGTCATTTAAACAAAAGAGCATAGGCTTCCGCTGTTTAAGGAAATTCTCTAATTTTTTAGTTCTATACAGAGAAGAATAATAAGATTCGTTTTTTGTAACATAGCGTATAATAGCGTTTCCAATAGCCAAAGAATAGTATAAGATTGCTACTCTTTGCAAACCACGCCCCTTACGTACTCTATCTTCATAGGTGCTTTCAACGATATCCTTAAAAGTATTTTCTATTGCATTCTTATAATCACTTTTAAGATATGCATCAATGTTGTGATGCGGAAAGCCCCAATAACGCTTTCCGCAACGGGAAGCAACCAGTTCTGAGACTCTTAATATTGTTTGTTTGTATAATGTGGGTTTTGCGCCCCAAAATGCTTCCCATTTATAGCGAAAGCTGCCAAAGCGTTTTCTTATAAGACGCACAATTGCGTTTCCATTTTCAGTGAAAAAATCGGCAGGTAATACATCTTTATTTAGGAAGGTATCGTCATTGAAGCAGAGAAAATGCTCAGATAAATCGGGTATTTTGTAAATAAAGTATTCTATTGTTTCTGAATTAAAACAGGGTAAAGCTTTTGCCGGAATAATTTCACTGTGATCAATAATTTTTATTTTAGGATTTGAAGTGTCGAGCCATGATGGAGTTTGATTATCGGTAACAATAAAAATGTTTCTAACCCAAGTAGCGTATTTTTCTACCGAGCGCAAAGAATATTTTAATTCGTCATTATTCGCATATCTACCCTCACACAAAGCATCGTTTTGTGTGGTCTGAATACCTGTAAAAGCATTCCGCTTTGCTTGCCATTCAGGGTCATTACCATCAACCCATAAATAGACTATATCAATGCTTTGTTTCATTTTTGTTAGTTTTTGCCGTTAATGCTACAAAAAATACTAAGAATGCTGTAACTCTAGTTATACCTCCTTGAGCGTAAAGCGGTTCCTCAATCATCATATAAAACGATAATACCAATAATAACATTAAAAGTGGATAGCTTTGCCATTTGATAGCATAGAATAGTATTCCACAAAGTAGTATAAAAAGCATTATTAGTCCTGAAATACCATATTGCATAGTGTCGCCGAGAAATTGATTGTGTACATAGTTTAAATGTTTTTTTACCGGAATAGAATCACGGGCAATAATAGTATCTAATGTAGCAAGTTGTTCATGATATCCACAACCCCAATATGGATGTTCTTGTATATAATCAATGGCAATAGCATAATATGTAGGACGATGTGTGTCTTTCATTATACTTTCATTCTTACCTATATCATACATAAAAAGCATTATTGTAGATGTTATTATCAATGCAGATAATAGCGATGGTATAAAATATTTTTTCCTCAACATGGAATATAGGATCAAGCTTGCAATCGATAAAACGGGAAATACAACCATGCCTATTCTGCTTTCAATTAAGAGAACTGTTATTACGCATAATATGCCATAGAGTAGTACTTCCCAATTCTTTATTTTTTGTTTGTAAAATAAATAAGCACTCGAAATAAAACCCATAAACAAAACAAAAGAAATATATGTTTGGTGAAAATTTCCCGACCAATAACTTACAAAAAGTCTGGCATCGCCATTTTCAAATCCCTTGGGAATAATGGTCGAAGATGATTTTTGTGTTAGCCATTCCGACAGAGGAATATCAAGGTATTGAAAGTTGTAGAGCCAGTATAGAATACATGTTACCATATAGATAATCATTACTCTCGTGAAGATTTTTGCAACCTTTAATAAGGTTTCCTGTTTTATATCTATAAGGCAGAGTGAAAGTGGTAATACTAAAAAAGTAATAGTGCTGTCAGGAAATCTAAAACCTTTTGGGGTACCTATTGTTCCTAAAATAGGCAGTATTGTATATAAAAATATAAAATAAAATATTTTGGGTGGCGGATAAAATTTTCTGTTAAGTAAAAAATATATAACTGCGGTTGTCGTAAATAATACTGTGCCGGAAATACTTATGTATATATTAAAGATAGTGGCAGTAATTAAAAAAAGGAAACTTGCTGTAGGCAAGGTGTTGTTCTTTAAAAAGTCCTGTTTTGAGAATTTATGTTTTCTTACCTCGTTTATTATAAGTATAAGCGTGGATAGCAGGAACAGTGCCTGTGCTGCATATCTTGCGTAAATTTCGTTTTCGGGTGTAAAAAAGTTAGTCATATCTTATAAAGATACAGCATTTTTTAATAATTTTACTCACTTCGTTTGTGAAACGAAGCTCATTAACTCCTTAATCTAAAATAAATGATGTTAATAAATTACTGTGTTTCGGAAAAACAAGTTTACTTGTTTTTCGTTCGACTTAATCGTAATTTTGTGTTATGAATATTATTATATTGATAGTTGGAGCAGTGGTTATTGGCTTGCTTATTGCCTTGCTTTTGGGAAATCGTAAGCGTGGCGGAACAATGTTGTTGGAAGATATTGAGCAAAAATATGTTTTACGCTCGTTATATAATGAAGTAAAGTTAGAACAAACACGCACGCAGGAGGAACTTTCGCGCAAAACAGGGCAAGTTGCGGGACTTATGCAAAAATGCGAAGGATTGCAGGAAAAAATTACGCAATCGCAGGCAGAGTTTGAGGTTTTGAAAAAACAGATGCAAACTGAATTTGAAAATCTGGCAAATAAAATTTTAGAAGAAAAAAGTCAAAAATTTGTTGCCGTTAATGAGGAAAAAATTTCGGGAATTTTGAAACCTTTGGGTGAGAAAATTCAGCATTTTGAAAAGAAAGTAGAGGAAACGTATAATGCTGAAACTCGCGAAAAAACAGCACTTCGCACGGAATTAAAACAAATGCTTGATGCAAGCAGTAAAATGACGGGCGAGGCAGAACGCTTAACCCGTGCACTAAAAGGCGATAGCAAAGTACAGGGCGATTGGGGTGAAATACAACTTGAGATGTTGCTTGATAAAGCGGGCTTACAAAAGGGAGTACACTACTTGATGCAGGAAAATTTTAAAACAGAACAGGGAGCAAATGTGCGTCCGGACTTTATTATTAACCTGCCTGAAAATAAGAATTATATTATTGACTGCAAGGTGTCATTAACCGCTTATGAACGCTTTGTAAGTGCCGAAAATAATGTTGAACGTGAGCGGGCTTTAAGTGAACATCTTGCAAGTTTGAAACGTCATATAGACGAATTAAGCAACAAGAGTTATTATAATCTTTACGGAATAAATCCACCTGACTTTGTATTTCTCTTTGTGCCCGTAGAGCCGGCATTGCATATCGCTCTGCAAAATGATCTAACTTTATTTGATAAGGCTTTTTCTAAAAATGTGGTCTTATTATCCCCTACAATGTTGCTTGCAACTTTGCGCACCGTAACTTTTATGTGGCGACAGGAAACTCAAAAGAAAAATGTAATGAATATCGTTAAAGAGAGTGGCGCACTGTACGATAAATTTGTGGGTTTTAGCGATGACCTTATTAGAATGGGTAAGAAGTTAGATGAGGCACAAGGAGAATATAGAGGGGCTATGAATAAGCTTACCGAATCAAGCAAGAAAGGCGATACTATTGTTGGGCGTATAGAGCGTATAAAAGAACTTGGGGCAGGGGCGGATAAAAGTATTGATAAGCGTTTGCTTGACAGGGTGGGCGCGGAAAGTGTGGAGGAGGATATGGCTATATGAGTGTTTGCAGTACTGCCGATAGCGTTTTTGTTTACTTATTGCTTGGGGGTAATCAGGGCGATGTATCCGCTACATTTCGTAATGCTCAATTGTTGATTGAAGAACGTGTTGGCAAGATTGTGCGTTTGTCCGGCGAGTATGTTTCCCGTGCTTGGGGTATGCCTGCGGGTACGCCCGACTTTCTGAATAAGGCAATATGTGTGAGCACTTCTTTAGAGCCGCTTGAACTTCTTAAAGTGTGTAAGGGAATTGAACAGGACTTTGGGCGTGCTGTGTTTGCCTACCTGTCTGAGAATACTGCTGCTGCCGCTGTTGTTAATGCCGAAGCAGCGGCTTATTTATCGCGTCCTATCGACATAGATATTATATTTTACGGTAATATGATTTATAATAATCCTCAGTTGTTTATACCGCATCCGCTTGCGAGCGTTAGAAAGTTTGTATTGGAGCCCTTGAATGAAATTTGTCCGGATTATTGGCATCCTGTGCTGAGAAAGACGG
>JAISVE010000180.1 GCA_031271725.1 Bacteroidales bacterium | reverse complement strand
CAACAACAACTTTCAATTGGAGAGCAACAAATAAAAGGAATTATTCTCGAAGGTCCTTGGGATGTGGTTATCACCCAAGACAGCACAAGCAATAGTGCTTTACTCGAATACTCCTTAGCGGCAGAAAATCGTGTTTCGGCAGAATTACGTTCCAACGGATATTTATATCTTAAAGTTAATCCATTAAGGGGAAGAACTTGGCATAGAGTTTTTCGTGCAAAAATAAGTGCCACCTCTCTTGAAAAGATTGCAGCAAGCGGAGCCGCTGATATAGAAACTTACGGAAATTTTGCCTTATGCAAAGACATTTCATTATCCGGAGCGTCAGAAATAGAGGGCTTGATATGCACGGGAGAGAACCTTGAAATAACTCTAAGCGGTGCGTCCCGCATCGAAGATTTTACATTCAGAGGCAACAGAATTGACGCTGATATTGCGGGGGCTTCAAAAATAATATTAGATAACGCTAACCTTAACTACTGCAAAGTTGTTTGCTCCGGTGCCTCAACATTTCAGGCAAGCGGCTATGCCACCGAAACCTCATTTGACGGCGGTGGAAGTTCCGATTTTAACACCTTGGACTTTGAAACTGATGACTTGGACATTATGCTTTCAGGTGCTTCCTCAACAAAAGTTACCGTTAACAATAGTATTAGCGGAATTCTCAGTGGTGCTTAAACGTTAAGGTATAAAGGGCATCCTGATATTAGCAGAGTCAGTACAAGCGGGAGTTCAACAATTATCGGATTAGATCACTAAGCACTAATGCCTGCGCCAAAGAGGGCGAAGTCATATTTTACAGGGTCATCAGGGCAAAACTCCCGCAACACTCCTGTAAGTTCTTCTACCGCTTTCCGATCATTACTGCTGCGTTTTAACAAACCGAGTTCCCTCGAAACATTTGCGACATGAACATCTAACGGAATATACAACTGTGCAGGTTTTAAAACATTCCAAATTCCCATATCTACAATGCCGTCATTTCTTACTAACCAGCGCAATGCCATATTTATTCGTTTAAGAGCAGAATTTTCGGGATTTGTAGGCAAGCAATATTTGTTTGCAGCGCCGTTATTGGCTGTAATCATTTCGTTAAGGAATAAGCGTGCAATCTCCCAGGGGGAAAGTTCTAAATTCTCCAAATCTCTGCGTTGCACTTCACTCATCATTCGGTCACGTACTTCAGTACGCTCCCTCATTCCTCGTTCGTGCGCCTTGACCTTTGGATTTTTAAAACTTTCACTTACGGTTGCGGAGTTCAGAAAATCCTCTATGCTGTTATGCTCTTTTAGGATTTTTGCAAAACCGCCGAGAAAATATTTCATGTCGTGTTCAAAAAAAGTGCGATGAACATTCTTATTCCCGAGTTTTTCGTATTTGCCATCCATAACATAATTATAGGGACTATCCCCCATTATAGACAGCATTCTTTCGGCATCCCTTAGTATCATGGCACGCTTACCCCAAGATATATGCGCCACAAGAAAAGCAACAATTTCAATGTCCTGCTTTTTTGTATAACGGCGTGGAAATTGCACCGGGTCGTTCTCTATAAATGCAGGTGTGTTATATTTATGCACATTCTCATCAAGGAAAATTTCTAAATTCTTCAAATCTCTGCGTTGCACTTCACTCGTTCTTCGGTCACGTACTTCAGTACGCTCCCTTATCTCTCGTTCGTGCGCCTTGATCTTTGAATTTTTAGAAATTTTCATTACTTATATTATTTTATGTTACAGTATAAAAGCCGTTCCTCCTCCAAAAACACTTCCAGCTTATCGCCAATTTCAATCTTACCCACACCTTGCGGAGTGCCTGTAAAAATCAAATCGCCAATATGCAGTGTCATGTAGCGCGACACATGCGAAATTATTTTGTCTATGCCGCTTATCATTTCTGATGTTGAAGCTTGCTGCATTTGTTTGCCGTTTTTCAGCAGGGAAAAATGTAGATTGTTGATAGGCGGCAACTCATTTTTATTCAAAAATTTACCTACGACAGCCGATTGATCAAATCCTTTGCAGGCTGCCCAGGGATTGCCCTTGCTGCGTGCCTCGCTTTGCAAATCCCGTGCGGTAAAATCAATACCAACCGTTAATTCCTCATAGTAGCGGTGAGCAAATTTTTCGGCAATGTTCTTGCCTACCCTGCTTATTTTTACAACCACTTCCGCTTCGTAGTCTATGTGTTTTGAAAAGTCGGGAATATAAAAAGGACGGTTGCGGATTAGCAAAGCCGTATCGGGTTTAAGAAAAAAAATCGGCTCACTCTGCTCTGTGGACAAAACACCACCAATAGAACTTGGACTTGGACGTTCAAACTCCTTGATATGCTCCGCATAATTCAACCCTATTCCGATTATTTTCATCCTTTAATCAATTTTTCCAACTCATCAAAAGCGTCTGCTTCCGCGATATTTGCCTTCACAAGTTCGCCTTTGCGGTAGAGGTTTACAAGACCTTTTGCACCGCCGATATAACCGTAATCGGCATCGCCCATTTCTCCCGGACCGTTAACGACACAGCCCATTACTGCAATTTTAATATCAGGATAACCTGAAAAACGTTCCTTTATTTTATTTAGCACGCTCTCTATATCGTACTGCGTGCGCCCGCAAGAAGGACAGGCAACAAAGCGGGTTGTAAAATTGCCCCTACCACACGCCTGCAAAATTGCTCTTGCAACAGGTATTTCGTTTTCGGGTTTCTCGGTAAGCGATACACGTATGGTGCTGCCTATTCCTTTAAGCAACAAGGAGCCTATGCCCACAGCAGAAAGAATGCGTCCGTCTTGCCCATTCCCTGCTTCCGTAACACCAAGATGCAAAGGATAAACTTTACCGCGTTCACACATTAGGGCATGTAATCCCGAAACAGCATCAACCAGTGTTCTGACTTCACTTGATTTTATTGAAAGCACAAGTTGATCGAAGTTGAGCATCTCGCACACATCAACAAACTCTATTGCAGAAGCAACAAGGGCATCTACCATAAAGGGAAATGCTGCTTTAAGACGTGCAGAAATCGAGCCCTGATTTACTCCTATGCGAATTGCTGTGTTGTGTTTTTTGCAGATGTCCGTGAGCGGTTGCAAACGTTCTGCAATGCGCTGCCTCAGGTCTGTATTTCCGCCAACATCAGTTGGTCTGTCAACATAATTTCCCGGATTTATCCGCACCTTTTCTACTATCTCGGCGCAACGCAATGCTACTTCGGGCAAATAATGAACATCCGCCACAAGTGGGATTTCTTTCGCCACACGATTTCGTATCGCAGCGAGCGCATCAATTTCGCGCATGGACGGCACTGTTATACGCACCATCTCGCAGCCCACATTTGCCAAACGCTGCACTTGCGCTACCGTTGCCTCAACATCAAGGGTTGATGTGTTGGTCATTGATTGCACAACAACGGGCAAGCCTTCGCCAAGCGTTATGTTTTCTCCAATATCTACTTTTATGTTTTCCACAACTTTACGAAAGCAATTCCCTTACAACTTCCGAAATAATCTTACCTTCCGCCTTACCTGCAAGTTGTTTTGACACAACGCCCATAACCTTTCCCATGTCTTGTGCACTTGAAGCACCTGTTGCTGCTATTGCTGCACGAACGGCGTTTGCAATCTCCTCACGCGAAAGCTGTGCAGGCAGGTAATGTTCAATATACCCTGCTTCAAGCATTTCATTATCGTACAAATCTTGTCTGCCCTGTGTTTTGTAAATTTCAGCCGCTTCCTTGCGCTGCTTTACCATTTTTTGCAGGATTTTTATTGCCTTGTCTTCGGGAAGTTCGCCACTTGGGTTATCCTTGGCGGTTTTCGCTTCAAGAAATTCTTTTTTTATACCGCGCAATGTTTCAGTTTTCGCTGCTTCGCGCGCAAGCATTGCCGTTTTTAAGTCGGCATTAATTTGTTCAAAATAATCCATAATCTTGTTTTATCTATTGTTATATTTAATCTGAACTGACAGCAAGGCGAAAACCGAAATTGTTGCTGCGGTAATCGGGGTAGCTGAGGCCACGGTTAGACACGCGGCAATCCCTCGCGTAGTAGTTCCAACTACCACCGCGCAGCACGCGGTCAGAGCCATAACTTGCTCCTACAGGATCTATCTGATCACTGCTGTAATCACCATACAAATCACTGCACCATTCCCACACATTGCCGCTCATATCATAAATACCAAGCGAGTTCGCCTGTTTCATTCTTACTTCCTGAGTTCCATAACCTGAAGTGTTTGCTATAGTACTAGGAATATTGTTAAAATACCAAGCCACATCGTCAATATTATCACTACCGGAATATTTTGTCTGATTACCTGATACACCACCACTTGCGAAATTACTTCCCTTTTTACAAGGGCAATCAGTAATGGCACGACCACCTCGTGCTGCATATTCCCACTCTGCCCCAGTGGGCAAACGAAACTGCTTGCCGCCACCTGCAAATTGGGATAATTTATAACAGAAACCATTCTGATAGTAAGTTATACCATTTACAGTATAAGCTACCCCACCGGAAGTGCCTACTATATCCTCCCAAGAAACCTGTTCCACCGGATAGTTATCTCTACCTGCATAAACAGCATCTGTACTGCTATGAAACCAACTTGGATTACTTCCCATTACAGCAACCCACAATGCCTGAGTTACCTGAGTTTCCCCTATATAATAGTCCTTTGTGAGCGTTACATTGTGTGAAGGGTTTTCACGATTAGAGCAATCTTCACCTTGCTCTTCTGTACAGCCCATCACAAAAATACCGCCAGCTACTCCTATCATCTTGAACTCTACACTACCAACATTATAAGTTTCTGTTTTAGTTGGTGTCGATTGCTTGTCGCAGAAACCAACAATAAATCCTAATAATATAAATAGTTTCAGCATTTCTTGTATAAAGCCGGCTTAATAATAGTAAGCATTAGTATCTTGCACTCACCGCTTGCCAATCAACCAAATGCCAAAAGTCGGCGATGTAGTCGGGACGGCGGTTTTGCTTGTCCAAATAATAAGCGTGCTCCCAAACGTCAATCACAAGCAATGGCTCTTTGTCCTTACGCAAAGGGTTTTCCGCATTTGAAGTTGATACGATTTCGATATTATCGTTTTCGTCTGTAACAAGCCAAGTCCAGCCCGAGCCGAAATTACCTGCTGCCACTGCAGAAAAGGCTTCTTTGAATTTATCGAAAGATCCCCATTTCGCAACAATTGCTTCCAACAATTCGCCCGCAGGCTCAGATGCCCCTGTAGCAGCGGGCTTCATGCAATTCCAATAAAAAGTGTGATTCCACACCTGCGCAGCATTGTTAAACAATCCGCCTTCAGCATTCAAAATAATTGTTTCCAGCGGGGCATCTTCAAACTCGGTGCCTGTTTTTAATTTGTTGAGGTTATCAACGTATGCCTTGTGATGTTTGCCGTAATGAAACGACAAAGTGTTTTCGGATATATACGGCTCCAAAGCGTTGAGCGCGTAAGGCAGTGGTGGTAATTCAAAGGTTTTCATACATATAATTTTTTTGTTTATTTGTTTATACTATCACACCATGGAAACTTCTAAAGCTTCAAAGATTAAGGCGCGCAAA
>JAISVE010000179.1 GCA_031271725.1 Bacteroidales bacterium | reverse complement strand
GTGCCTGTGTATTTTGCCTCTTTAAGATTAGCAGAAAGGTCTAACAAATACTTAATTTCTTTTGGTGTAAAATCAAGCAGTTTCAAAAAACTGCGGTTTCGTAAGTTAAACATAGTGTTTTATTTTTTAGTTAATTTTTTCCTTTTATCCGGGCAGCAAGGCGAGCACGATTTACTGCCATTCTTGCCGAATAACACCAAAATCCACTCCTCTCCAAATCAATTCTACCAAAATGACATCCCCGCTGCATAATGCCCGAAATACCAAATGTTAAATCTACAGTACCTGAAATACGCTCGTAGAAACGCTTATTAAGTCCTTCCTGTGATGCAAATCCTGCTTCCGAAAAAGGAAAAGAAAAAAAGATGTTTTTCTCTCCGAAATTTTCTTTCACATAATTGCAACTGTCAAGTGTCTGCCGGACTGCTTCATCCAAAGAAATTTTTTGATAGTCCGGATGTGATACGCTGTGCGCACCTATGGTAAAACCTTTTGTTTGAAGTGTACGCAGTTCTTCTATCGTTAAATAGGGTTGTGCTGTTTTTAGAAATTCCTCTGCTTCATCTTCATTTATTGCTGCCTCATTCCTACTAATTGCAAGTGCTTCACGATGTCTAAAAAACAATTCCTTATTATCTACAAATGCACTATTTACAAAGACTGTTGCAGGTATTCCGTATTCTTGCAAAATCGGCAACACTACATCATATACTTCCCGCAATCCGTCATCAAAAGAGAGATGAAATGAAGGTTTTTCTATTAACAACTCGCCTTTTGTATATTTTAATAAATCGTCTGCACTTACTGCCTTGTAATGCTTTAAGAGATATTTCAAATCACTGCGAAATTGCTTTATATTTTTGGGATGATACAAGGGCTCTATATGCGACAAAGGCAAATCTGAAACAGTGTGATAAAAAACGTTGATAATCCTCATATCCTTTTTACTTAAACGTCAAACTGACACTTAGCCCTGCGTCAAGCGGTATTTTGCTTGGAGTATAAAAATTTGTGCGGGCATAAGGCTCAACTTTCATTGAAAGATTTGGCGATACATCAAATCTTGATAAATGAGCATACACAATGGCATCAACAATATTTAAAAGATACACTACTCCTGCAATAATTACTGCAAGTTCAAAATTATTTTGATAATAGTTGCGAATATCAAGCAATGACCTATCATTATAACGCGACAATGAACGGTTAAAGGAATTAGTATCTTTGTGATACCGCGCATTGATTTCCTTATCGTAAACTTTTCTCTCCTTATAATTTATATTTATAAAATACCCAAGTGCAACTGCACCCCCATATATAACAGGCGGTTTATAGTATTGCCCATTATACATTTGCCCCAAGCCCGGAAATATTGCCGAACATATTGCTGCTGTCCAAGGGGATTTTCTACCTCCCTGTTTTTTCAGCTTGAAAGCACCTGAATTTTTTTCCGCAAAGGATAAGCGGGGGTTTTCCTGTTTCGCTTTTGTTGCAGTTTTATTGCTATCACCGCTGTTCATAACAATACCATTACTGTCAATACTATCTATAATATTGCTACCGTTACTGCTACCCGAATTGCTATCGCTCACTGCAAAACCACTTTCCACAGCACTACTTGTACCAACATTATCCTGTGTGTTTTGCGCAACAATTACGCCACAACTCGTGGCAAGAATCAACAAAAACAAAAAATTACTTTTCAATAAGAACATTTAATATTTTCTCAAAATGATCTTTTGACGGAAAAGTTATAGAAATACTTCCCTTGCCGCCACGTGCCATCTTAACACCAACATCAGCATTTATTTTTTTTGACAATTCGGCAACCTTGTCTGCAAACGGCACTTCTTGAATTTTCTTCGTGCTCACACCTTTTGAAACAGGTTTTTTCGCAGCAAGTGTTTCAACCTGTCTAACCGATAAATGCTTTTCAAAAATCGCTCTTAAAAGTTCTACTTGTTTTTCGGGATTGTCCGCAGCAAGCATAGCGCGAGCATGTCCCATCGAAATTCTATTTTCTGTAATTGCAAGCTGCACATCGGCAGGCAAATTCAAAAGGCGCAGGTAGTTTGAAATAGTTGCCCTGTCTTTACCGACACGCTTACTTAGTTCTTCCTGTGTATAATTTCCTGCCTGCTGAATACCTTGATAGGAAAGGGCAATGTCAAGTGCATTGAGGTTTTCACGCTGAATATTTTCGATAAGGGCAAGTTCGAGCATATTCTTGTTTTCCGACACCATTCTGATATATGCCGGTATTTCGGAAAGTCCTGCAATTTTAGATGCCCGCAAACGTCTTTCACCAGAAATTAATTGATAGCCGCCTTCAATTTTTCTTACGGTTATCGGTTGAATAATTCCGTGTTCTCTAATTGAGGTTGCAAGTTCTTCCAATGCCTGTTCGTCAAAATTTCTTCGTGGCTGATCAGGATTTTCGCTTATTGAATTTATGTTAATTGTGCTTATCGCACCTATAACTGTCGGCTGCACTCCTCCCGCTGCATGTGCTACATGCTGTCCGTCCGTAGAGCTCAACAATCCCCTGCCTACTCTACCGCCTGTAGTAATATTATCGTCACCACCTAATAAGGCACCGAGCCCTCTGCCTAATGCTTGTTTCTTCGCCATACCCTTATTATCTTATTCCTTGTTTGAATTGACACTGTTATTCTGTAAAATCTCCTTTACAAGATTCATATAGTTTGCCGAGCCACGCGAACTTATGTCGTGTTCGTAAATAGACATTACATAACTCGGTGCTTCGGCAAGCCTTACATTATCGAAAATAACCGTATTTAATACTACTTTGTTAAAATTCTTTCTTACGTTTTCCACCACTTCCTTATCCAAATTATTGCGCGGATGAAACATCGTAAGCACAATACCCTCGTATGTAAGATCAGGATTAAATCTCTGTTGAATAATGCGCACCGTATTAAGCAATTCTGCAAGCCCTTCCATTGCAAAATATTGACATTGCACGGGAATAAGAACAGAATCTGCTGCCGTAAGCACATTTATTGCAATTAAACCAAGTGAAGGTCCGCAATCAACAACAATATAATCATAGTTATCTTTTACAGACGCTATCATTTTTTTGAAAACGTATTCGCGCCCCTGCATGTTAACCATATCGGTTTCGGCAAGCACAAAATCCACGTGTGAGGGCAGAATGTCCAGCATTTCCGTTTTTGTTTTCAAGATAGCCTTTTCGGGCGCAAGCCCTTCAAGCATACAATCATAAATGCTTACGGATACATTTTCCTTGTCTATAAGATTTGAAGTGGCACTCGACTGAGGGTCGGCATCAACAAGCAAAACTTTTTTCTCCTGCAATGCCATTCCTACTGCAAGGTTTACGGCTGTTGTTGTCTTTCCAACGCCGCCTTTCTGATTAACAACCGCTATAATTTTTCCCATAATTTTTCCTTACTATTATCGGCACCATTGCGCAAACATAGCTTTACGTGCAGAATGCCGAAAATCAACTATTATAAATCACCTACCACCGGCTCGGTTTCTACAGGCGGCAACTCACCTGTTTCAATAAAGCGGATTACTTGCTCCAGACCTTTACTGAATTTTTCAAAATCCTCCTTGTAAAGAAACATTTTGTGCTTATCGTAGATAAAACGTCCTGTAGGCTCGTCAAAATACCGTCTGCTTTCGGTAATTGTAAGATACCTTTCACCCTGTTTAGTTTCCTTTACATCAAAGAAATAGGTGCGCTTCCCCGCCTTTACCGCTTTTGAATACACTTCATCACGGTCATTGCGTTCTGATTTTTGAGGGTTATAGTCAAATTCTCCCATAACACTTATATATATTAAGATTAACCGACAAATATAGCAAATTTCAACGACAAATCCTTACCATCATAAACTCCATACGAATAATGAGTGAGCCAGTCGCCTGTGTTCAGATATTTGCTGCTTTTTATGTTTTCTAATATGGGATGATGAGTGTGGGCGAATATAAAGTAGTCGAAATGCCTGTTCTTTAAAATTTCTTTTATAAAAGCCCTTTGCCCTGCTTCTCCCCTGCTTTCGCTTGGTTTATGCGCATTTGCCTTTCTGCTGCTGCGCGAAAAACCCGTTGCAAGCAAATAGCCTGTCCAAGGATGCAAAAAGGCAAAAAACATTTTGTTTAGCCCTGCGCCGAAAAGCCATTTTATAATTTTGTAACCGTAGTCTTGAGAACCGCAATCTTTAGAGTCAAGCCCATCACCGTGTCCTATAAAAAATGTTTTACTGCCTGCCGTTGTTTCAACACCGTTTTCAATCGTAACTTCAGCATTGCCCTTAAACACCTTAATTCCGATTTCCTTTTGAAAATAATTCTTTGTCCAGGAGTCATGATTGCCGCCAAAAAAATATACCGGAATACCCTCGTCACAAAGAGAAGCAAGACTACCGAAAAGCCGCACAAAACCCTTTTGAACAACGTAACGGTACTCAAACCAGTAATCAAAAATATCGCCAAGTAAAAAGAGTGCGCCCATTTCATGGCGATGTTCTTCTACCCATGATACAAACTTTTTTTCCCGCTCTCTACTTGCTTCGCATGACGGCGCGCCTAAATGCAAATCCGAAACGAAGAAAACTTTTTTGCCTTGCGGTAAAATCACATTTTCGCAACTTCTTTTGCCCATGTATCTTTTAATGTAACTGTGCGATTAAATACAAGATGCCCCTCCTTGCTGTCGGGATCAACATTGAAATATCCCATTCGCTCAAACTGAAAATGCTCCAATGCTTTTGCAGCAGCTAAAAACGGCTCCGCTTTAGCAGCCGAAATAACTTCCAAAGACGCATTATTAAGATAGTCTAAAAAGTTCTTGCCTTCCTCAACTTCATCAGGATTTGCAACACTAAAAAGACGGTCAAACAAACGCACCTCAACATCAACCGCATCATGCGCCGACACCCAATGAATAGTGCCTTTCACCTTGCGACCGTCCGGCGCATTTCCACCCTTAGTCAAAGGGTCATAAGTACAGTGCAGTTCAACAATCTCACCCGCTGCATCGCGTACCACCGAAGTACAAGTTATCAAATACCCGTAACGCAATCTTACTTCAGCTCCCGGCGATAAACGAAAATACTTCTTCGGCGGATTCTCCATAAAATCGTCCCGCTCAATATAAAGTTCCCTGCTAAAATATACCTTGCGCGTGCCTGCCGACAAATCCTCAGGATTATTTACCGCCTCCAACTCCTCAATCCGCCCTTCCTCAAAGTTGTCAATTATAACCTTTACCGGATTCAGCACCACCATTGCCCGCTGAGCACTCTTATTCAAATCCTCACGAATACACCATTCGAGCAACGATACGTCAATCACATTATCCCTTTTTGCAACACCGATTTTTTCTGCGAACAAACGAATAGCCGAAGGCGTATATCCCCTGCGGCGATAGCCGGAAATAGTAGGCATTCGCGGATCGTCCCAACCGCCCACATGCTTTTCCTGTACAAGTTGCAGCAATTTGCGCTTGCTCATAACCGTATAACTCAAATTCAAGCGTGCAAATTCTATCTGTTGCGGCGCAAAAATTTTCAACGCTTCAATAAACCAATTATATAAAGGACGATGCACTTCAAATTCCAATGTGCAAATAGAATGCGTTATTCCCTCTATCGAATCACTCTGCCCATGCGCAAAATCGTACATGGGATAAATACACCACTTGTTGCCTGTACGGTGATGTTCCTGATGTAAAATGCGGTACATAACCGGATCACGCAACTGCATATTGGGTGATGCCAAATCAATCTTAGCCCTTAAAGTCATACTGCCGTTGGGAAATTCTCCTGCACGCATTCTCTTGAACAAATCAAGGTTTTCTTCTACCGGACGGTTGCGGAAAGGACTTGGAGTAGCAGGCTCAGTAGGCGTTCCGCGATACTTGCTCGCATCTTCCTGACTCAATTCATCAACGTATGCCTTGCCGTCTTTAATCAGTTGCACAGCCCAATCGTAGAGTTGTTCAAAATAATCGGAAGCATACAATTCCTTATCCCAATTAAAACCAAGCCATCTCACATCTTCCTTTATGGAATCGACATATTCAACATCTTCTTTTGTCGGATTCGTATCGTCAAAACGCAGATTTGTCTTGCCATTATACTTCTGCGCCAATCCGAAATTCAAGCATATTGACTTTGCATGACCAATATGCAAATAGCCGTTGGGCTCAGGCGGAAAACGCGTATAAACCTCGCCACCGTGCTTGCCTTCCGCACGGTCTTTCTCAATGATTTCTTCTATAAAATTCAAATTTTCTGCCATATTATTTTATCATTTTTGTGAATTTGGGCGTTCCGGTTTTCCGTTCCAATCTTTTGCATTTTCGGCTACGCCTCGCTGCAAAAGGATTTCCACTGCAATCCCTAACGCACCGAACTACCTGCCTAATTTGCAAAGTTACGATTAAGTTAAAAAAAAAGAAAATTTGCTGTGGCAAAAAAGGTGAAAGGAACTTGTTTTCAAAGCGGCGACTTAAACAAGTTCCTTTCGCTATTCTATTGCAAAGAGACAAATCTTTGCAATAACTGACAACAGTTACTACTGCTTCACGACTTTTGCAACTCGCTTGCCGTTCTTTATAATGTACACGCCACGCGCGAAGTCGGTAATATTGATAACATCGCTGCCGCTGCGGGATTCGTACATCTTGCGACCATTGAGGTCATAAAGTTCAACAGCTGCATTCCGGTCAAAACCGGACAATCTCAACAGCCCGTCAACAACAGGATTCGGAGAAACACTGATTGAATTTTCCACACTCGCAGCCACGTTTGCATTTTCTAATCCAACTGTTCCATTTGGATTATTTGTGGCAATATTTGAACGAATTGAGCCGAATGACGGCTCGGCATCTTTCTTGCCGGAAGACACAAAAGCAGCCCCAACCTCACATACATCATCAAGCACAATCTCCAACATATAATAAACATAAGCACCGCCTGTAGATACATAGTCGGTATAAGAACTCAGGCTGCTCGGTATGGTACTGACAAGTATAAGCGTGTCATAAGTTTCGCCGGTAGCCACAGCGCGGTAGATATTATAAGTAGCATATCCCGTGCCTTCGTAAGGTGTCCAGATTAAGTTCCACGAATTTCCTACACCCTGATTTATGGTAAGGTGCATGGTTTTGTGCGGCAAACTCAACACCGACTCGTTTCCGCAGGAATCTATCGCTGCAACTTTATAACTGTATGACCGAGCTTGTGCGTTGCTCCCCTCATCAGTCCAACTGTTTGCCTCTGCGTAAGGAATGGTGGCAGCTAACTCATATTGTCCGACAACATTGCCTTCGCGGTAGATTTTATAAGCCGATATTTCTTCCTGCCTTTTCCAAACTACCATATTGTGATGTTCCTCATCAACGGAAATCATGCAAAGTTCCTGTTCGGGAGAAACAGCAAACGACAATTGCAGATATACTATGCTATCGCAACCGCCGGCGGTTTTCAGTGTATCGGAATGAAGCCCCTCAGTTGTTAATCCCGTAAAATTAACATCGCTGTAAGAACTGCCTTCGCAAATTATTGCCGAATAATTGGAGAAAGGAGCAGGAGTTACAGTTAAATATACATCCACAGTACTATCGCAACCGTTAACGGTTTTCAATATAACTCTATGGATTCCTCCGGTTGTTAAACCTGTAAAATTAGCATCACTGTAAGAACTGCCTTGACAAATAGTTGCAGGATAAAAAGTAGTATTAACATAAGGATAGTCCGAAAGCGTTAAACATACAACGCTGTCGCAACCCGCAGTATTTACTAATGTTTTGCAATATGTCCCTTCCCAAGTCAGTTCCGTAAAGTTATCATCACTGTAGTCCGTTCCGTAACATTTCTGCGCACTATAGTAAGTAGTATCCGATACGTTGCCGTTTATAATAAAGTTTTTGAAATAATACCCCCATTCATCATAAGACGGATATCCGGTATTGCCGGCATAATTTTCATAAGTCAAGCAGGGAATATACACAGGAATATTGGGCAACACAGGGAAAGCACTATTTCCAAGTACAGGCGGAGTTGTTGCATTTGTAATTATCGAATCTATCTTTGCGCAGCCGTAAAAAGCCGAATAGGCAATAAGTTTGAGAGTAGAAGGCAATACTAATGTTTCGATGCTGTCGCAAGATAAGAAAGCCGCATACTCTATGGTATCGACATTTTCAGGAATAGTTACCGAACGTAAACCCTTGCAAGCTCCAAAAACGTATGACGGAATTTTTGTAACATTTCCGCCAATATTTAAATTTTTAAAATTAGGACAATCCTCAAAAACTGCATATCCGCCGGTTGCAGCATTTATCGCATTATAATTTACGGTTGTCAGATTTGCACAATTGTAAAATGCACCGCCGCCAAGAAACGTAACGGTTTCAGGAATTGTAACAGAAGCTAAACCTGCTCCGCTAAAAGCACTATTACCTATATTTTTCAAACTTTCTGCTTGGGAAAAATCTATGGCAGTTAAAGAAGCATTATTGAAAAATATTTCGGGAATAGTTTCAACATCTTTGCCGATATTCAGTGTTGTAAATGCGTTGCAATCTTGAAAAAGAGCCTCACTACGCTCTGTCAAATTTATTACATTATAGTTTACGGTTTGCAAAGCGGCACAATCCCTAAAAGCATACGAGCCAATAGTGTCAAGGTTTTCAGGCAAGGTTACGGAAGTTATGCTGCTTCTGAGAAAAGCATATTCTCCTATCGATTGCACTGAGGCAGGAATAATCAGATCTCCGGTTACGCCGCTATATGCAAAAGCGCGTGAGCCAATGCGGGTAATATCATCCGACAAGAAATTAACAGTAGCCAATTCCGAACAATAGTTAAAAGCATTTGCAGGAATATTTGTAACACCGCTGCCAATATTCAATATTTTTAATGAACTTCCGCTAAATGCTGGTCCGTTATTATCTCCCATATATAAACAATTAGCGGCATTAAAGTTTAGGGTTTGCAAACTTGCACAATTCGCAAAAGCACTCTTTCCGATACTGTTTATGCCTTCGGGAATGGTTAAGGAACTTGCACCGATTCCATAAAAAGCAGCACTCCCTATAGATGTAACATCTGCTCCGAAAGTAACAGAAGTTAAACTTGCATACTGAAAAGCATTTGTGGGAATAGATGTAATGCCGCTACCGATAATTAGTGTTGCAAACGAAGTGCAGTTGTTAAATACATTATTAGGAATGGTAGAGTTTATTGCATTATAGTTTACAGTCTGCAAACTTGTACAGTATTCAAAAGCATTGTCGGTAATGGTTGTTACATTTTGGGGAATAGTGATTGCAGTAAGCCCTGTATATCCGAAAGCACGCAAGCCGATAGATTTCAAGCTTTCGGGGAGCGATATGGATGTTAAGCCGGAACACTTGTAAAAAGCAATACCGTCTATAGTTTTCAAATTATCATTTGATGCAAAATTTACTGTAGATAAAGCCGAACATTCGGCAAAAGCATAATAAGGAATTGTTTCAACCTCTTCACCTATATTCAGTGTAGTAAATGATGTTGCCGAGGAAAGAATAGCGCCATAGTTGCCGGTTTTTGCAACATTTATTGCATTATAATTTACAGTGGTTAAATTTGGCGAATTTTCAAAAGCATAACCTGCAATGTTTGTTACGCTTTTAGGAATAGTTAATGTGGTCAAATTATTTTTGTAAAAAGCACGATTGCCAATGCTTAGAAGCCCCTCGGAAAAGGATACCGAAGTTAAACCACATTCGTCAAACGCACGTGCTCCAATAGAATCAACACTTTCAGGAAAAGCAACGGAAGTTAAGCCGCTGCATCTAACAAAAGCACATTGAGGGATATTGGTAACTCCGCTACCTATATTTAATGTTGTTATTGCAGAGTTGCCATAAAAACAGGCAGTACCGGCACTGCTTGCAAGGGCTCCCATATATGTACAGTTTACCGCATTAAAATTAATGGTTGATAAATTTGCGCATCCGGAAAAAGCACTACTTCCAATACTTGTAACGCCGCTTGGAATAGTTATTGAACTAATACTTTCGCAATATTGAAAAGCAAGTCCGCCAATAGTTATGATATTCGGCATATCTATTGAAATAAGTTTGCCACAAAATCTAAAGGCTTGCTCTCCGATGTTTGTAACATCAGTTGCAGTAATGGCTTGAAGATTGCTGCAACTTTGAAAAGCATTTTCGCCAATACTTGTAACGCCGCTTCCTATTTGAATTGTCTTGATTTTTGTACGGGAAGCGTACCACGGTGGATTAGTGCCGGCAGGATAAGTCATATCGCCGCTTCCGCTAATGATTAGCGTACTGTCGGACATCAGCTGCCAAGTGAGGTTTGCGCCGCAAGTGCCATTCTCAATAACTGTCTGGGCATTTGCATTTGTCGCAAAAGTTACGATAAAGCATATTGCTGTAATAATAATTTTTTTCATGATGTTTATTTTTGTTGTTAATATTTTTTTTCGAAAATAAAAAAGCCGTACGGGGAAATACCCCATACGGCTGAATTATAAAGTTTAAAAATTTTTATCAGTTAAAACAATTCTCTCTCTCTCTCTCTCTCTCTCTCTCTCTCTCTACAACCACACGGGTTTCAGAGAATGCCACCTCTCCATTTGCAAGACTTAATTTCAAAATATAAGATTTATTCATAAACAGGTAACAAAACAAATTATAAATATTTTACAAATATAAGCAATTTCTACAACAGGCAGCAAAGTAAAGAATTACCCTTTAATTTTGCCTATAAGCCCTGTGAGTACGGTGCCGGGACCACATTCGATAAAATCCTCTGCGCCGTCTGCAAGCATGTTTTTAACTATCTGTGTCCAGCGAACAGGTGAGGTCAGCTGTGCTATTAAGTTCTGCTTTATTTGCGCAGAGTCGCTGTAAGGCTTACCGTCAACATTCTGGTATATCGGACATATCGGCGTGCTGAACACTGTCTGTTCTATCGCTTGCGCCAATTCTACCCTTGCAGGCTCCATCAAAGGTGAATGAAAAGCACCACCGACTTTAAGCATTAAAGCGCGCTTTGCTCCTGCTTCCTTGCATTTTTCGCAGGCTATTTCAACACCCTTTATTGTTCCTGAAATTACTATTTGTCCGGGACTGTTATAATTTGCAGGAACTACAACTTCTTTTTCGATTGCAGAAACTTCCGCGCAAATTTCCTCTACCTTTTCATCAGCTAAACCGAGAATGGCTGCCATTGTTGAAGGGGCAAGTTCGCAGGCTTTTTGCATTGCCTCTGCGCGCTTTGCAACAAGTTTCAAACCGTCCTCGAAAGACAATGCTTTTGCTGCAACAAGTGCGGAAAATTCGCCGAGTGAATGTCCGGCAACCATATTGGGCTCTGCTTTTTCCGTGCCTTCGAGCACGCCGAGTGTCTCAAAAACCGCAACGGAATGTAAAAAAACTGCGGGTTGTGTAACATTTGTTTGCTTCAACTCGTCTTCTGAGCCGCTAAACATAATATCCGTGATTCTAAAACCGAGAATGTCGTTTGCCTTATCAAACAAAACTTTTACTACTTCACTCTTCTCGTAAAGATCTTTACCCATTCCCGAAAACTGTGCTCCCTGACCGGGAAAAACATATCCTTTTTTTGCCATAATAATAGTGTTTTTGCAAAGGTACGATTAAGCCTAAAAAAAGCAAATAAATCCTTTTCTAAAACTTAACAAGAAAGCCAATTCCATTGCTTGTGGTACCGAGTGAAAACGTTGCTTCGGCACGATTGCCCGATAACATCATCATATTATATTCATCAACAATCCGTCTGTCATTGCGCTTCATTCTTACTGCGCCAACAATAACCATCGGAATTCCTGCATATATCCCTGCTGTCGCTCCAATTACACTCAATGCTATTAAACCCTCCCCTTCACCACTATACATAAAGACTGAGCCTAAAACGCCTCCTAAAAACCAAGTCCCCATTCCTACACCAAATGTAATCCAACCTGCATCTCTAAGTTTCTTGTGTTTGAATCTATCCATCATATATTTATTATATAAAAAAGGTTGATTTTTCTGAATAGTACTTAAACTTTCCGAAGTTATTTTACCATCAACAAGCATTATTAAATCATTATATACAGACTTTGCCTGTTGTGTTTCTTGTGCCTGCGGCAAAGAAGGCTGCGCCGAAGGTTGCTCTGCGGACTGCACATGTTCGCTTTCAGAACTCATAAGTCGATATTGCTCATCAACCTTACTGCTGTAAGATTCATCCATCTGAACTGCCTTTTCAAAATAGCGGACAGCTTCATTTCTATATGCTATATTACCTGTTATATCTTCTATCAACAGCGCTATCTCTCCTATCTTATAACATACGTCTGCACGATTAGGATCAAAAACAAGAATCTTTTTTGCAAACGATAAAGCATTGGCATAACCTTCATCATTTACTGCTGCTTTCAATGCCTGCAATGCTTTTTGATACATTTCGTTTCCATCAGGTGAAAGATTTGCAAGTTCGTTTTGTTGAGATTGTGCTGCTGCACTTTGAAGTATGAAACAAAGGCAAATGCAAGTGATAAATAATTTTTTCATAGTCTGCTTAATTATAAATATAAGCGAATATAGGAAAAATTACTAAATTTGTTAATAAACTTATTTCTGAAAAATTTATGAAAACTATCTTAATCACAGGAGGAGCGGGCTTTATCGGCTCACATTTGGTGCGTCATTGGGTGAAAAAATATCCTCAAACAACAATAGTAAATTTAGATAAATTAACTTACGCAGGCAATCTTGAAAATTTAAAAGATATTGAAGGAATGCCCAATTATGTCTTTGAAAAGGGTGATATTACCGATGTTGCCTTTGTTTCCGCTCTTTTTCAAAAATATAATTTTGACGGCGTTATCCACCTTGCGGCTGAAAGCCACGTGGACAGGTCTATTTCAAATCCACTTGAATTTATACTTACAAATATTGTCGGCACAGCAAATTTGCTTAATGCTGCGCGTGCTGCGTGGGCTTCTGCCGGCTCTGAAAGTTTTGAGGGCAAACGTTTCTACCATGTCAGCACAGACGAGGTTTATGGTTCACTTGGTGAGACAGGATTATTTACCGAAAAAACTCCCTACGATCCACGCAGCCCTTATTCCGCTTCAAAAGCAAGTTCCGACCATTTGGTAAGAGCATATTATCATACATACGGTTTGCCTGTGGTTATTTCAAACTGCTCTAATAATTACGGCGGTTTTCAATTTCCGGAAAAGTTAATTCCGCTTATAATTCACAATATCCGCAACAATAAACCTTTGCCTGTTTACGGTAAGGGTGAAAACGTGCGCGACTGGCTGTTTGTGGGCGATCACATAAATGCAATAGACCTGATTTTTCACAAAGGTGTTATTGGCGAAACCTACAATATCGGCGGCAATAACGAAAAGAAAAATATTGATCTCGTACGACTTCTTTGTAAGATTGTAGATCGCAAACTCGGACGCGCAGAAGGCGATGCAGAACAATTGATAACCTTTGTAAAAGACCGTGCAGGACACGATTTACGTTATGCTATTGATTCTTTAAAATTGCAAAAAGAACTCGGCTGGCAACCCTCGGTAACCTTTGAACAAGGTATGGAATTAACTGTAGATTGGTACCTGCAAAATGAAGAATGGCTCTCGCACGTAACAAGCGGCGATTACCTGAAATACTACGAGCAGCAGTATTCTAAACGATAGTTTTTATAACTATCTCCCCTATCAATGTTGCGGGAGTACATCTCAAAATTTTTGCATGTGCATATTCGCCCGCTTTCAAACCGGAAGGGTTATCAAAGACCACAACTTTGTTTTGCGAAGTGCGTCCGTAGGACTGCAAGGAATTGCGGTGTGATGCACCTTCTATCAGGATTTCCTGCATCAAGCCGATTTCCTTTTTGTTGTCCGCAAGCGACAAATCTCGCTGCAAGTCTATAATCTCGTTTAATCTGCGCAACTTTACATCTTCCGGCACATCGTCTTTGTAGTTTTTTGCTGCAAACGTATCGGGACGTTCGGAATACTTGAACATAAAGGCAGACGAGTAGCCGACTTCCCGCATTAAAGACAAAGTCTGTAAATGGTCATCTTCCGTTTCACTGCAAAAGCCGGCAATAATATCCGTGGAAATTGTGCAACCGGAAATAATATTTCTTATCGCAGCAATGCGTTCCAAATACCATTCGCGCGTATATTTGCGATTCATTTTTTTAAGCATGTTGTTGCTACCGCTCTGCACGGGCAGGTGAATGCTCTTACAGATATTTTCATGCTTTGCGATTACTTGAAGTAATTTATCTGAAATATCTTTCGGATGAGATGTTGCAAAACGCACTCTCAACAGCGGGTTTACCGAAGCCACCATCTGTATCAAATCCGGGAAGTCCACATCATCATACTTGTAAGAATTAACATTCTGTCCAAGCAAGGTAATATCACGAAAGCCTTGCTCAAAAAGCGACTTCGCTTCCGAAACAATAGTGTCCGCAGAACGGCTGCGTTCCTTGCCACGGGTATAAGGCACAACACAGTAAGCACAAAAATTTTCACAACCGCGCATAATTGAAATAAACGCCGTAACACCGTTTGTATCGGTGCGTACAGGCACAATGTCATCATAGGTTTCCACTTCCGACAACACAACGTTTATACCCTTTTCACCACTATCAACCGCCTCCAGCAAAGAAGGCAACGAGCGATAAGCATCAGGTCCCACAACCAAATCAACAGACAAATCAAGCAACTGCTCCTTGAGCCTTTCCGCCATACATCCCACAATGCCCACTTTAACATGGGGCAAACGTTTTTTCAGCGAAACAAATTCGGTAAGGCGGTTGAAAACGCGCTGCTCAGCGTGGTCGCGAATAGAACAGGTATTAACAAGAATAAGGTCTGCCTGTTTGTAGTCGTCAATCTGAATATATCCGGCATCAGCCAAAATCGAAACAAGAATTTCCGAATCGGCAAAATTCATTTGGCAACCGTAGGTTTCTATAAAAAGTTTTTTCATCTTAATAACAGTAATATTTAATTTTAGATGTGAACTTAAATACGTATTTTGTAAAGTTAGGGCTAATTTCACTAACTTCGTGAAAATTTCGTGAAAAATGAAATCACTACTAAAAAAAATCGGCGGAATAATAAAAAGCCTGTTTACAGACGTTCACAGCAAGTATAGAATTGTACTTATGAACGATGGATTAAAAGAAATTTTTTCATTCCGTCTTTCCAGATTTAATGTTATTATAGGTGGAAGCATCATCGTTTTTCTTATTGTATCTGCAACAACAATTTTAATTGCATTCACGCCCCTCAGGCAACTTATTCCGGGGTACACACAACACGGATTTGTTGCTATGGCTTATGGCAACAGGACAAAAATCGATTCACTTACAAATATTATAGATGCCCAATCACTAATGCTTGATGTTTTCCAAAATGTTTTGGAAAACGAAATTCCTATTGATACGGGCATAAAAATAAATGATTCCTTAAAAAATTATTCAAATATCAGTTACCGAATTTCCTTAGAAGATTCTCTTTTGAGAAAAGATATTGAAAAGCGGAAATTGTCGTCTAAATAAATAATGAACATCTGCATACTTGGCTCTACAGGCTCTATCGGCACGCAAACTCTTGAAGTCATTGAAGAACATCCCGACTTTTTTAAGGCGGAAGTTTTAACTGCACGCAGTAATTGGCAACTACTCACGCA
>JAISVE010000140.1 GCA_031271725.1 Bacteroidales bacterium | reverse complement strand
ACCGACAAATCAGTCGAGAAAAAAAATCTCGCAGTATTAATCGGCAATCAAAAAATAAATCTTGCAATAGATGCGATTTTTAACTTTGCGCCCGTACTTATACTTGTAAGCGGAGTAATCTGGGCGGGACTTTCACCTTACTATCTGTTCACCCTGCTTATCACCTATATGCCCATTGCATTGTTCAGAATGATGTATTGGTTTGTGAAAAATCCAAGCAAAAAATTTGAACATAAAAAATGGATGGGCCTGTTTCAAAGTTGGGAAAATATAAAAAAATATGGTTTGGAATGGTATATGATACGTTGGTTCTTAGCCCGCAATTATGTAACGTTTTTCTGTATAATAATTATTGTTGTAAGTTTAGTTGTATAATTTATGAAAAAACTTTTTTATCTCGCAAAATGGTTTATCTCGGCAAGATTTTTCGGCAAAAAGAAGCCCTTGCAAACCGTATTGTTTATATCCGACAAATGCAATCTGCGCTGCAAACATTGCGTGGTGTATAACGAAAAAAATCCGTTAAGTAAAACATACGGGCAAATTCGCGAGGACTTGCAGTATTCTTACAATAGAGGTGCGCGTTTTGTTGACTTTGAGGGTGGCGAGCCCTTTCTATGGCACGGCACGGCATCCGATGGCAGAGAAATAAATGTAAACGACCTTTGCGACCTTGCCCGAGAAATCGGTTTCTTTTCAACAACAATAACCACAAACGCACAATTACCTTTTCCAAACAGCAAAGCAGACTCTATATGGGTAAGTATGGACGGCACAGGAAAGTACCATGATGAGGTGCGTGGCGAAGGGACATTTGAACGTTTGGAAAAAAATATCGCATCAAGCGGACATAAGCATTTAAGTGTAAATATGGTTGTGAATACACAAAATTACGAGAATGTTGAAGATGCAATAAAGTTTGCAAAAGAAAATCCTCACATAGAAAAAATTTCAATCAACTTTCATACTCCTTATGAAGGCACGGAACATCTCTACATAAATGATCTTGAGTTGCGAAGCAAAATTATTGATAAGGTTATTGAGATGAAGCGCAAAGGCTACCCGATAATGAACTCTGTTTCGGGTTTAAAGTTTATGAAAAAAAATACTTTCAAAAAGCAATGTTGGGTAAGTAATTTTATATTGACTGACGGTACTCGCTTGGATGAATGTGCCGGCAAAACGGCGGGTTTATGCGATAAGTGTGGCTTTTGTATGGCTGGCGAGATGCACGCAGTTTATACTTTCCGTCCCGATACCTTGCTTGCAGGATTTTCTCTGCGTATGTAACACTCCGTCATTTTCCATTACCAAAATATTTATGTAAATCATAAAATCACATTTATATATTTGCATAAAATTAGTATCTTTGCAATTGAATAATTCAAACTTTATATTGCAATGATTTCAAGAATAATAGAAGAAAAAATCAAGTATTTGGCAACAAAGTATCCTGTTATAACGCTTACAGGTACGCGGCAATGTGGTAAATCAACCTTGTTAAAATCGGCATTTCCGAAATACAAATATATAAGTTTGGAGGATTTAGACCTGCGAACAATGGCTAAAGATGACCCTCGCGGTTTTCTTATGAATTTCGGCTCAAAAATTATTATTGATGAAGCCCAGTATGTGCCGGAACTGTTTTCGTATATTCAAACATTTGTTGATTCGGAAAATAAAGTCGGAATGTATATTTTATCCGGCTCACACAATTTCCTGCTGTTGCAAAATATCTCTCAAAGTTTAGCAGGAAGAACAGCGGTACTTAAATTAGCACCTTTTTCTATTTCAGAAATGAAAAATGCGAAACTTCTACCGGACAATTTAAATGAATGGCTTTTTATGGGCGGCTATCCTCGTATTTATGATAAACAAATTCCGCCAACCGACTTCTATCCACATTACATTCAAACTTATATCGACCGCGATATTCGCACAATTCGCGAAATATCCAACTTGTTGCAATTTGTTCGTTTCTTGAAATTATGTGCCGCAAGAGTTGGGCAACCACTTAATGTTTCTTCTTTGGCAAATGATGCTGATATTTCTGTGCCTACGGCTAATGCGTGGTTATCATTGTTAGAAAGCAGTTATATTTTATTTTTTCTAAAACCTTATCATAATAATTTTAATAAACGTCTGATAAAATCACCGAAATTATATTTTTACGATACAGGATTAGTTTCTTCTTTACTTGGTTTGGAAAACGCCTCTCAACTTTCTACACATTATTTACGTGGAGATATATTTGAGAATATGGTAGTTTCAGAAATAATGAAGAAACATTTCTTTGAAGGCAAAGAGCCGCAAATTTATTTTTGGCAGGATTCAAATAAAAATGAAGTTGATGTATTACTTGAAACCGGTGGAAAATTGCAAGCAATTGAAATAAAATCATCGGCGACAATGAAAAGTGATTTTTTCAATAATTTGCAACTTTTTCAATCAATAAGTGGAATAAATAAAGAAAATATGTCGGTAATCTACGGTGGAGATACGGACTATGAAATGCAAAAAGGAAAATTTATTTCGTGGAGAATGATATAAACTTTTTCTGAAAATTTCTAATGAGAAATTAGTTGAAGAAAGTTTTATAAACCAAAGACCTATTGTTTAGACTTCTTTCCACGCTTAATCGTGTGCTTGACTTTTATGGCTGCCAATAAGTTCAATTCAAAACTCGTTTCAGTTCCAACTGTTTCCAAATCAGCCCCAATAATATCCGATAGTACTTTGCTGCTCTTTTGTTTTATAGCGTTTTGCCTTTGTTGATTTTCGTGGTCTTTCACTAACTCGACAACTTCACGTGATAGTTCTCGTATTTTAGTAAACACTTCTATAATAGCAATTGTTGTTTGTATCGCTTGCGGACTTTTTAGAATAGTTGCGAGCATATACAATCCTTTTTCGGTAAAGGCTTTGGGCAATTCTGGTGAAAATTTTAGTTTCTTAAGGTGGTCACAATTTGTTACCACCTCTGTTTTTTCATTTTCTGATAGTAAAAAAATATACCCATCAGGAAACTTATCTAAGTTTCGCTTTACGGCTTGATTTACGGCTTTTGTTTCTACGCCATAAAGTTCTGCTACATCACTGTCTAATATAACATTTTGTCCTCTGACTGTGACGATTTTACTGTTTACATCATTTAGTCTGATAAGTTCCATTGCTCTGAAATTTTAATTTTGTACAAAGACAGCAAAAATTTCCGAGACTACCAAAAAATTATTCTTAAAAATTCTTAAACGTTAAGAAATTTTAACATTTGTGTTAATTTTTTCTTAAATGATAGTGAAACTATAACTTTTTTCTACCACGTAAATCCAACCGCGTTATCACACTTCGAGAAGTTGCAACTTTCAAGAATAGTCCAATAGTCATTCAATATTTTCTTTGCGGCATCTGTAACAATACCATTGCGGGCTATACCAAAGGCAGAACGCACATCCTCGCGCAAAGTGCTGTCGGTAGCCCACACTGCAGAAAACGGCTCACCGAAAATCAGCGACTGCATATAACGGTCTAATCTATCTTTAATTTCCGGCGCTAAAACAAAATTTTCGGCAAGTGAGGCACTGTAAAACTTATCCCAATAAATCACACGCAATGCAACTTCGGCAAAAGAAATAACAAGAGAATCACCGGTAACAAAACCCTGACTGTT
>JAISVE010000120.1 GCA_031271725.1 Bacteroidales bacterium | reverse complement strand
TTCTTCTTGCCCACTTCATGACTGCCAATGCCATTGTCATTCTCATAATCGTTATTATCATCCTTCCAATACCAGGCAACTTCATCTATATTATTACTGCCACTGTATTTTGTATAGTTGCTTACTTTTGAGCCGCCGCGTGCTGCATATTCCCATTCCGCCTCAGTTGGCAAGCGGAATTTCTTATCGCCACCAACTAATTTACTCAACTTATAGCAAAAACCATTTTGATAATAAGTTACTCCATTGATTGTATAGCCTGTTGCAGAAGCATCAGTACCTACTATATCATCCCAACTCACATAATACATAGGATAGTTATCATCCCTGCCGTAATTGTAAGTTTTACCATTGTCCTCCCACTCATTATCCGGATTATACTCTGAATCGGGCCAGCCTCCCATTACCGCTTTCCACAATCCTTGCGTTACCTCAGTCTTACTCATACTGAAAGTACTTAAAGTTACTTGATGTGTCGGCTTTTCACTATCAGAGGCATAATCGCCCTGCTCCGCTGTCGCACCCATTGTAAATGTACCGCCTTCCACTTTCACCATGTCAAAAGATACACCATTGGCAGTAGTATTCCCGCCATCGTTAACATTGCCGTTTCCGTCATCTTCGCCGTTGCCTTTATCGCAACCAACAAGCAGCATACTCGCCGCCAAAACTACGCTCAAGGCACTTACGCCGAGCAGCATTCTTTTTAATTTTCTCATTGTTGTTTTTGATTTAGTTAATATTTTAATTTAATACCATTTAACACATCTGAAGCATGTTGTCAATAATTAAGTTTATAAAATAAAAAACCTGCTTCCCTTGACTGAAAGGAAACAGGCGTAATGAGGGTAGAAGTCGCTAACGTTCGGAAATGCCTGCAAGCAGGCGTTCCGCTCATTTAATGGCGGCTTCTCACAAATGTTTGTTGAAAAATTACAGGAAATATACGGACAGTGTATAGCTAAAAGTTCGTATTTTGCAAAATCTATATATAAATTACTCGGCTCTCGGCTCTCGGCTCTCGGCTCTCGGCTCTCGGCTCTCGGCTCTCGGCTCTCGGCTCTCGGCTCTCGGCTCTCGGCTCTCGGCTCTCGGCTCTCGGCTCTCACGAACAGCGAACATAACATAATGATTTTCTATTGACATAATCAACTGCAAAGGTACAACTTAGCCCAATAAAAAGCAAATAAACTATCTGTTTCCGAACGATTTTATGTTTGAATGAATATAATTTCTTTTTACAAATGACACTGTCTAACTATTGCGGGGTTTCGCAGGTTTTCAGTCTTTTTTTTCATTATTGTAGCCAAAAACGAAACCTACGGGATTGCGGGGCTGTTCTTGCAAGCGTTTCTGAGTTATGAGTTCGTCGAGAAGTTCATAGATATTATCTACCTTTTTGTCGTTCCTATCCATATATTCCTGCAATTCACATTTAAGTTCAGCATAACCCAAATTATATTCTCGCAACATAACAAAGGCACGCATAATGGCAATGTTTATCTTAATTGCAATTTCACTTCTTAGCAACCCTGACAACATTGCAACGCCTTGCTCTGTAAAAGCATAGGGTAATTTACGAGTCCCACCCCAACTTGAAGTCACAAAATGTGACATCAAGTTTATATTTTCTTCATTTGTAAGTTGAAACATAAAGTCAGCGGGAAACCTTTCTATATTTCGTTTAACGGCTTGATTTAACACCCTTGTTTCTACTTGGTACATTTCTGCAAGGTCATAATCTAAAATAACTTTCAGCCTTCTTAAATCGTAAATTTTGCTCTGAATGATAGATAATTCAGGTTTAATAATACTTATTTCCATTGTCTTAAAATTTTATTTCTGCAAAGACAGTAAAATTTTTCGACACAACCAAATATTTTTTCTTAAAAAATCAGATAAACCTACCACTTAAAATTAAAAGTTATACTCGGCACAGCCGAAAACAAATATATCATTTCCGAGTATGATTGCTTGGGTTGACTGTCGCCGTCTTGCAACAAGTCGCTGCCTTTTTCATCAACAAAACTTATAGTCCAGGGGTTTTTGTGAGCATAAGCATTATATACACCTATTGCCAAATCCCACTTAAAACGCTTTGTGCTTTTCGGATTTGAATAAAGTGTGTAAGCAATATCAAGGCGATGATATGCAGGCATGCGTTGCGAGTTGCGTTCCGAATATACGGGTATCACAAAGCCGTCCAACAACACCGCTTTGCCGCCCGGATAGGTTGTTGGCAATCCCGAATAGAATACCCAATTGAGAACTATGCCGTGTCTCGGATGCGGGTCTATATTAAGCATAAGATTTACCGCATGCGGGCGGTCGTAGGGAGCCGGATACCACTTGCCGCTATTAACCTGGTCTATCTTGCGCATGGAACGCGAATAAGTATAACTTACCGAGCCGTTAACAATACCTTTATTGCGTTTTACCATCAATTCTACCCCATAAGCATATCCTTTACCTTTGCGTATTTCGCCATACAAGCCTGTACTCGGGCTGCCGTCTATGCTGAAAGGCAAAAGATTTGAGTGGTCTCTAAAGTCAATAACATTTTCAAGTTTACGATAAAATCCCTCTACCGATGTTTCCCATTCATCACTCAAAAAATTCTTAAAAAAACCAAGTGCAAACTGATGCGCAACCTGCGGTTTTATATACGGATTAGCAGGAAACCAAACATCGAGAGGATTGCCTGACGTGGAATTTTGTGCAAGTTGTGAATATTGTACGGTGCGTGAATAGTTAGCCTTAATACTCATTGATTTGTCAAAGAGATATGTTACCCCCACGCGCGGCTCCCAACCAAAACAGATATGAAAAAGTTCTCCCTTGCCGTATTCCGTTGTATCAACAAGTTCATAATTTTCATTATATATATTTACCTTATCTTTTCCAATATTCGTAAATGTAGAAAGACGTATGCCGCCCTTTACCAAAATATGCTCACCTATTTTTACGTCAGCACCGCCATACAAAGCGTTTTCCCATGCGTCAAAAATACCTTGCGAATAACTTTTGTCACTAATACCGTCTAAGGGTATATCCTTAAACCTGACATTTATTTTTCCGGAACTATACCGGTGATAGATAGAAGAAAGACCGGCAGAGATGCTGTAGGAAAAATTTTCCGTGCTGTCATAGTGGTAATTCGCATCAATTTTAATTCCTCCGTCTCTTGTACCCGCATTCCAGTCAAAGCCAAAGGCATCGCTTTCTGTGCCGAGTTTATAATTATAATCGGTAAAAAAAGCCGAAGTATTTAATGCGAATTGATGTGAGAAATAATGACTGTGCATGAGGGAAAATGCCTTGTTGCCGTAACGCATATCCACACCCATATCTTTCATGCCGAAAACGTCATTTCCCATATATCCGCTCAATACAATTTTATCTTTTTTGCCTATTTTTTGTGCAAGTTTCAGGTTAAGGTCATAAAAATAAAGTTTCACACCATGGTTATTTACAAGTGGCAAAAATAAATCGAAATAGGTACGCCTGCCCGACACAATAAAAGATGTATGATCTTTCCAAATTGGTCCTTCAACTGTTAAGCGGGAGAGCAGCAGACCTATACCGCCTTTTATGTGATATTTTTTCATATCACCCTCTCTCTGATGAACATCCACCGCCGAGGAAAGTTGTCCGCCGAAAGATACTGGAATATCACCCTTATAAAGGGTTGCATCCTGAATAACATCATTGTTGAAAACCGAAAAGAATCCTATTGCATGAGAGGGGTTGTAGATACGGGCATTATCCAAATACACACCGTTTTGATCGGGGCTGCCACCGCGTACGCTAAACCCCGAACTCCCTTCGCTTGTCATAATAACACCGGGCAGAAAGGTCATTGCCTTCATAAGGTCTGCTTCTCCAAGCAAGGTAGGAATTTTCTTTATGCTCTCTTCCGAAAGATAGATTGTGCCGATAGTATTTCTATCTATCATGCTTCTGCCTAAACCGTGCACAGAAACTGTTTCGAGCACTTGTATTTTTGACAGTTCTGAGGTATCGGTCTTACGCTGTCCCTGCGCAAACAAAGTGTTGCAAGCGAATACCAACGCCAAAAGTAAGATAAGCGTCTTTTCCATTTAGCAACAGATATGAATATTATTCATTCTCAATTATAAACTCCGCAAATTATTATTCATTACTGATTACAAGCTCATCAATCAGATTCTTTGCACCGGCAAATTTATCTATAATAAAAAGCACATAGCGAATATCTACGGCAATAGTGCGTTTGAACACGGGGTCGAAATAAATATCACCGCTCATTGCTTCCCAATTTCCGTCAAAGGCAAGTCCTGTAAGTTCACCCTTACCGTTTAACATCGGGCTGCCGGAATTGCCACCCGTAATATCATTAGTACTCAAAAAACAAGTTACCAAAATACTGTCGCCATAAACACCATAATCGCGCGTATTGTAGAGTTCTTTCAAGCGTGACGGAACAACAAAATCGGGATTATTCGGTTCCTCTTTATCCATAACGCCTTTAAGCGTTGTTGTTTCGTTGTATTGGATTGCGTCCGCCGGTGAATAACTTTTTATTGATCCGTAACTAAAACGCATTGTCGAATTGGCGTCAGGCGCAAGGGCACGTTCCGGCTGCATTTCCATAACACCTTTCACATAAATTCGTTTTTGTTCTGCGAGTTGTTCATACATGCTGCTCGGAATAGTTATCTTTATATCCTCTGTGAAAACCTTAAGAAGTTTGTATGCCGGATCTTTTTCAAGGGTTGTTGATTTGGGATTATCTAAAAATTCTTCCATTTTTTCACAGTCGCAAAACATTGTTTTTGCAAAAATATCATTAGCAATTTTATTAAAGTCCTGCTTATTTTTTTCTACAAATTCTACAAAATATTTAGGAAGCAAATAATGATCTACATCTTGATATAAAAGTTTGAACAAAACAGTCATCAGTTCTCTGTCCACATCCTTGTTATAGTCCTTGAAAAAATTATCAAACGACTGTTTTATTTTTGCTGTTTCCTTAGACAATTCATCGCTGCCGCCATTTTGAAGCGCAGCCTCTACAGCGGTAAATCTTCTTGCCATACTAAACATTTCAGTACCGAAAAATGCTTCGCCATAATACACACGCATCTTTTCTACCTTTGCCAACTTTGCATAACTTTTTTTAAGTTCTGCAAGTGCCTCACTATATTTTGAGCCGTTGGGAGCAATGGCTGCCCATTCTAAAAACTCCCTTTCCTGTTTTTGTTTGGTCTGAAAAACATTATTTTTTCTTAACTGCTTTTCCGCACCAATGTAATATTTCCAATAGTTAGAAATACGTGCACGTTTTGCAGAATACTGGATGCGGATTTTATCATTGTCCGCAGCAAATTTATCAATCACATCAAGTTTTGCGCCTCTTACTTTTACAACCGAAGGCGCAGTAACTTCAATCTCATTGCGCACTCCAAAGGAAGTGAGAAAACGGTCTGTACGCCCCGGATAGCCGAGTACCATTGCAAAGTCGCCATCTTTAACTCCGTTAAGAGAAATTTTTAAGAATTGTTTCGGTTTGTAAGGAACATTGTTTTCACTATAAGGGGCAGGCTTGTTGTTGCTGTCGGCATAAACTCTGAAAATAGAAAAATCGCCCGTATGACGGGGCCACATCCAGTTATCTGCATCTGCCCCAAATTTGCCGATAGAGTTAGGCGGAGTACCAACAAGGCGCACATCCTCAAAAATTTCATATACTAAAAGATAATAGGCATTGCCCTCTGCAAACGCTCTAACCATCGCTGTATAATGATTACCGCTCATTGCACTGTCTTCTATTACTTTTGCCTTTTCTCTTATCATTTTACCACGAGTGGCTTCATCTGTGCTGTCACTCAATCCTTCCGTTATCTGTTCGGTAACATCTTCCATTCTCACAAGAAACTTTACAGTAAGCCCGGGATTGGGTAGTTCATCCTTTTTGTCATAAGCCCAAAAACCATTAGTGAGATAATCGTGCTCAACTGTGCTGTGGCTCTGAATTTGCCCATATCCGCAATGATGGTTGGTGAACAATAAACCCTCTGCCGACACAATTTCGCCCGTACATCCGCCGCCAAACTGAACTATTGCATCTTTAAGCGAAGAATTATTTACAGAATAAATTTCCTCCGGCGACAGTTTTAATCCCATGGAGGATAAATTCTCATAATTTAACTTGTTTAGCAAAGCAGGAATATACATTCCTTCATCTGCACGTAACGGCTGTAATAGTACAGCAATAACAAAAATAAATAGATTTCGTTTCATAAAAACCAATAGTTAGTTTAACTCGTAAAATTATAATATAAGTTGATTAAAAATCAAAGATGATGTCTTAAAACTATAAATAATCCTCACCAAATTTAGCTTCAACATCATCCACCATTTTGCGGATATATTGCTCCTCCGATTTTTTGCAAACAAGTAACATATCGTTATCCTCCGCAATTATATATCCGTCTAAACCTTGTAATACGACAAGTTTTTCCTCAGGAATTTTAACAATAGAATTTTTTACATCATAAAGTAAAACACCTCTGCCTGAAACAGCATTTTGCTGTTCGTCTTTTGGATGTAAATCATAAAGCGACCCCCAAGTACCCAAGTCCGACCAGCCGAAATCAGATGCCATAACATAAACATTTTTCGCCTTTTCCATTATACCGTAATCAATAGAAATACTTCTGCAAACCGAATATATTTTTTCAATCGTTTCTTCTTCTGCCGGTGTTCCGAATTTATCTTTTTCGGCTGCAAAAAGTTCTTCTACTTCGGACAGATTTTCTTCAAATGATTTTATTGAACTTTTTACAGACCAAATAAAAATACCTGCATTCCACAGGAAATCACCGCTCTCAATAAACTGCTGTGCCATTTCTAAACTCGGCTTTTCAGTAAAGATCTTAACTTTCTTTATTTGGTTATTGCTTGCCGACATCTCCTCATCATTGAACTGTATATAACCATAACCTGTATTGGGATAAGAGGGATGAATACCTACTGTTATAAGCCAATCATGATTTGTTGCCGCTTCCATTCCGCTTTCGATAACCGAAGTAAATATATCCGGTTTCATAACAACGGCATCAGCGGGAGTTACGGCAATTATAGCATCGGGATTTTGATTTATAATTTTATGATTTGCATAAGCTACGCAAGGAGCTGTATTACGTCTGTATGGCTCGCATAAAATTTGTCCTTCTTTTAAGTCGGGGAGTTGCTGCAACACCAAATCCTTATATCTCTTGCCCGTAACAACGTAAATATTCTCTACGGGACAGATTTTTTCAAAACGGTCGTAGGTTTGCTGCAATAAACTTTTTCCCATGCCGAAAATATCGATAAACTGCTTAGGAGTTGCCCGCCTGCTCATAGGCCAAAAGCGAGTACCTACACCTCCCGCCATTATTACACAGTAGTAGTTGTTATTTTTCATACGTATAAATTTTCTAAAAATTTGTTTAAGCAGTTAGATGTAAGGCGCACAAACGCAGGGGCGATGGGAGCGTACTAAAATGACTGCTTAAACAGATTTTTACTTAAAACCATTTAACTATTGGGAACTCCTGCCTCGTAGGCAGCAATTCATTTTTAGGATATACTCTAAAAGCAAAATCAAACACACCGGAAGTCGGAATTTCAAAATCGGCAACATAAACGCCTTCTTCTTTCTGTGCATGCAAAGGACAAACAAAAAGTATTTCTTTCATTTCGTCATTTTGCTTTTGTCCGAACACAACTTCTACGCCTATATCCTCATTGCTTAATCCTGCTAAATCAAGCATTATCTCAAAATGTGCTATATCGCCAAGAAATAATTCATTATTGGTGGACTCTAAGTAAGTAGAAGAACGCATTTTGATTTTTTCCCATCTGTTAAGCACTTTAAGACGCCAACCGGCAAGTGCAAACGCCTCTGAATAATTGTTTTCTTTAAGACGGTTAAAACGTTCTGCAATGTTATAATAATATTTATTGCAATAGTCATTTAACTGACGGCGCATCGTAAAATTAGGCGCAATTTTTGCAATATTATTTTTGATAAATTTTATCCATGTTGCTGACGCTCCCGGCTTCTTGCCTTCATAAAAAGCAGGTACAATTTCATTTTCTATAAGATGATAAATAGTACTTGCATCCAGTTTATCTTGAAGGTATTGATTAGTGTAGGTGCGTTCCTCTTTCAAAGCCCATCCCGCACCCTTAACATAACCTTCTGCCCACCAACCGTCAAGCACACTTAAATTAAGCACACCGTTCATAATTGCTTTCTCACCGCTTGTACCTGATGCTTCCAAAGGACGTGTAGGATTGTTTAGCCATATATCTACTCCCTGTACAAGGTGGCGCGCAACATCTACATCATAATTTTCTACAAATACAATTTTACCTATAAATTCTTTTCTGCGTGAAATTTCAACAATCATTTTGATTAAGTCCTGCCCTGCCTTATCATGCGGATGAGCCTTTCCTGCAAATAAAAACTGTACGGGATGATTCGGATCATTTACAATTTTACTCAAACGTTCAAGATTATTAAACAAAAGATGTGCGCGCTTATATGTTGCAAAGCGGCGGGCAAAACCGATAGTAAGAGTTTTGTCGTTTAATTTATGAGCTATATCATCAATTTCTTCAGGACTGTCGCCACGATGCGGTAAATCCATATTGATACGTTCCCTTACAAAGTCTATAAGTTTTTTACGCAACACGTTGCGAATAGACGCTATTTCGACATCCGGAACAGCATGTATTTTTTCCCAAACAGCAAAGTTATCCGGATACATTAAAATATCCTCGCCGAAGTTTTTTGTATAAAGGTCTTTCCATAAAGAATTTGTCCAAGTCGGCAGGTGAACGCCGTTTGTAACATAGCCGATATTTTCAAGTTCATGCGGAAAATATCCGGGATAAAGCGGTGCAAAAATTTCCCTTGAAACTCTGCCGTGTATTCTACTAACACCATTTATATATGAGGACATATTTGCAGCAAGAAAACTCATAGAAAACTTTTCCTGTGTATCTTCCGGATTTGAACGTCCAAAGCCCATAAATTCATCCCATTCCAAATGCAAACGGAAAGCATAGTGGTATATATACTTGCGCATAATATCTTCCGAAAATGCGTCATGACCGGCAGGCACAGGAGTATGTGTAGTAAATAATGAGGATGCACGAACAAGTTCCCTCGCTTGATAGAAAGATAAATGTTCGCCTTCTACATATTCTTTCAAACGCTCAATCACCATAAAGGCAGCATGACCTTCATTGCAATGAAATACTTCAGGCGCGTATCCAAGCTTGCGCAATGCCCTGACACCACCAACACCGAGAAGCAATTCTTGCTTAAAACGATTCTCCCAATCGCCACCATATAAATGATGAGTTATACTCTTGTCGGCATCACTGTTTTCTTCTATATCAGTATCAAGCAGAAATAAGGGAATACGACCGACATCAACCCGCCATACTTTCGCAATTAATTTTCTTCCCGGCAAAGATATACCGACAGTTATCCAATTGCCGTCTTTATCTCTTGCGGGAAGCAGTGGCAACTGTGAAAACTTTTGAGGCAAATATTCCGAAATCTGTTCGCCTGTTGTTGCTATCACCTGATTAAAATATCCGTAACGATACAATAAGCCAATACCTGCCATATCTACATTCTTATCACTCGCCGACTTTAAATAATCACCTGCAAGAATACCAAGACCACCCGAATATATTTTTAAGCTTTCGTGCAAACCAAACTCCATAGAGAAATAAGCTACTTGTGGTTTTTTACGATTCTTGCCTTCATCCATATACGTTTTAAATCTCGTATAAACCTTATCCATTTGGGATAAAAATTTCTTATCGTTTTCAAGAGCGTCAAATGCCTTTGTAGTTAAACGGGAAAGCAATTCTATCGGATTATGACCGACATCATTCCAAAGTTTCTTGTCTATATTTGCAAAAAGTTCCGTAGCATCACTATCCCATGACCACCATAGATTTAAGGACAATTCCTTGAGCTTTCCAAGTTTACCGGGAGTGTTGGGTTTTACCATTATTTTTTTCCAATCAGGAGCGTCTTGCTTATAACGTATGGCAGATATTTGAGATAAGGGCATTTCCTTATTAAGCAATTCAAGATTATTTTCCCATCTTTTACCCGCTATCCTGTATGTTTCTTTATAGTTCTTGATAAACTTGCTCCACAATGCTTCACGCGACACTTCGTATGCACTCTTCCGATATTCATCAACCTCATTCTTACCGGCACTCACAAATCCTTGCAGATACTCTGCTATTGCGCTTACTACTTCTGATTCGTTTGTGTCGTTTCGTTCAATAACCAAAACACCTTTCGGATTTTTGAAACTTTCTTTTACCCAACAACCAAAACCTGCGAGCGATGTTGTAACAGTTGGGATAGAAAAAGATATACTTTCAAGCGGAGTATAACCCCATGGCTCGTAGTATGAAGGAAACACCGAAATATCAAAACCGATTAAAAGGTCATAATATGAAAGGTTAAAAATACCGTCCATACCATCAAGATAGCACGGAACAAAAACTATTTTCACATTGTCTTCAGGAGAATTTTTAAAGCCCGCAAGATCCAAGCGTTTAAGAATTGAATCGTATTCATATCCGTTAAGATAGTGGGTGCAAAAATCTTTGCAAACAGCATTACTGTTATCTTTCGGTTGCGATTTCATTCTTTCCAAAAGTTCGGTACGTGCTCCTGCATGATTGGCGGGAATGGTTAGATAGGCAACAATTGTTTTTTGCTGATTTTTATTTCTAAGTTCTGCAAGGGAATCTATAAAAAGGTCAATACCTTTATTTTTGAACTCATATCTACCGCTATTTATAACATAAACGGCATCATCTACAACAGGAGTGTTAAGCAATGCAGATGTTACTTCTTGCAGCTTTTTACGGGCAATGCTACGTTTTTTATCAAAATCATCGCCCTCAGGCACCCATTCACCGTCAAAACCATTTGTTGTAATTGTGTCGGCATTCTTTCCCAAAAATTGCTTACATTCTACATCTGTTATTTCACTTACAACCGTTAAGGCATCTGCATGAACTGCCGCAAGTTTTTCCATAGAATATTTGCTTCGCACATTAAATTTATATGAGCTGTCGTCACCGTCATACTGTTCGATGTTTCCGTAAAGCGGAAAGCCGCTGCCGGCTATACTTCTGCCAAGAACGGTGGCATGTGCGGTAAAACAAGTTGCAACTTGCGGAACGTTTTTTTTAAGATAGAGAACACCTGAACCTGTCATCCATTCGTGAAAATGTGCATATATTTTTTCCTGCGGATATGCTTCGTGTGTATGAAATGTTTCTACTACTTTTGCCGCTGCATAACCAAACAAAGTCGGCTCAATATAATCCCATTGTCCGGATATTGAATCAAGATGATATTCCTCCCAAAATTCCGCAAAAATATTGTCTTTTTTGGAGATAAGAGAAGAAAAGTCCACCAAAATAACTATTGGTGAACCTTTTATATTCCAACGTCCTATCCTGAATAAAACGCCTTGTGTTTCGGCGTATCGTTTCCAGTCCGTATAAAGGTTTTTGTCTTCAATAAATTCGGTATTGTTCTTTTCTCTCCAAATATCAGGTCCTATTAAGAAATAGTTTTCGCCGAATATTTTTTTAACTTCCTGTGCTTTAGATGAAATTACAGTATAAATTCCCCCAACCTTATTACAAACCTCCCAACTTGTTTCAAATAGATAACTTATCTCTTTTGTTTTCATTCTTTTGTATTTATAGTATGGGGGCAAAGATACTACTTTTCTTACTTTTAATGAATAAATCTCTAAAAACTCAAAGTTCAAGGCATGCAAACCAAGTAAAGCGGAGTTATCTATAATTTACGAGGTGCAGCGCAACGCAGAGATTTGAGAATTTTAGAGATTAAACAAGAAAGCCGACCCTATAAAGAGCCGGCTTCTTCAATAAATTAAAACATAGCAAGAATTACTTCTTTGCTGCAACTTTTTTCTTTGCAACGGGTTTCTTTGCTGCTGCTTTTTTTACAGCGGGCTTCTTTGCTGCAACTTTCTTCTTTGCAACGGGTTTCTTTGCTGCTGCTTTCTTTGCAGCGGGCTTCTTTGCTGCCGGCTTCTTAGCGGCGGGCTTCTTTGCTGCCGGCTTCTTAGCGGCGGGCTTCTTTGCTGCAGGTTTCGCAGCAACTACTTTCTTTTCTTCCATAATTTTTGATTTTTTTTGGTTAGTATTAATTTTTTTAGGTTCTTTGCTTAATTTAACGGTTTTAACTGTACGCACAGACTTAGCAGTTTTTGCCGGTTTTAGATTATTTTGCTCACTTTCCATAATTCTGATTTCAAGGTCTGCAAGCACGTTCATAAAATTGATATATGCTTCGTAGGGTGAGTCATAAGGTCTTATGTAGCGCGGACCTGACTCACTTGTAAACCATTTTGTACTCATATAGTAAAGATGATCTATACCTGTGAGTAATACAAAATCTTTCCATATCTCGCTATCGGTAATACCTTTCATTTTTTTAGAAATCCTTTGCAAAGTTTCAAAAGCATCTCGTTGCAAATCATTTCCTATAAAAGGTGTCAGATCCTTTTCTTCGTCAAATGCAGAAACAGGATCAGGAATATAAAGAGGTGCTACCGGTTTTGTTTTGGCAAACAAGTCCGATGGCAATATAAATTTATAGTCAGAGCCGTTTAGAATTTGCTGTGGCAGTGCCCTTAAAAATTCCAAAATTCCACTCTCTGCTTTTTGGTACAAACCAAACACTGCATAGTCCACAACTATTGTAACATGCTCGTCATCCTTAGCACCACCGGTAGTCACAGAGGCAAGAGAGGCAAGCATAGCATCAAGATTATATTTTTTATTCTCAAAATTAAACAATATATCCTCGCTTATTTCCCTGTCGCGTAACGCGAGCTTCAATTTTGTCTTTGAAGGATGGTTATATATATAACGGGGGCTTTTCCAACCGAGTATATGTTTCGCGCCTTCCGTAATCACTCCGGTAAAACCCATTTTTGCTACCCTCTCGCCTATTTCATCATTATAAACAAGGTTTGTATTCATAAGCACCGAAGCATCTTTGCCAAATATTTCCTTAACTTTTTTCTGCTGATTTTTTATTTGATCTTCCCAAAAGTTGTTACCCAACCAAGGGGCGAGACCACTCGAATATGGCTCTGCAAGAACTTCTACATTGTTATTCGCAACAAGTTTCTTAAAGCTTGTAAGAAGTTCCGGATAATACCACTCCATCTGGTCAAGCACTACACCCGAAAAAGAAAACGCAACATTAAATTTATTACCATACTCTTTAAGTAAAGCGGTAATGGTTTTGTTTGCATCGAAGTATGCTTTTTCCGCAAAGCGTTTAAGAGCATACTTGTTTTGGTAATCATCATAGTAATTATGCGCTGCTCCAATATCAAAAAAGCGATACTTCCGCAAACGCATCGGCTGATGAACTTCAAATATTATTGATATTGTCTTCATATTACAAAACACTCTTATAAACGCCTACAACTTTGCGGGCGGCATTTTCCCATTTCAAATTCTCTACTTCCTGTGTGCCGTAACGCTTAAACATTGACGAAAGTGCCGGATAATGCAACAATGCGTATATTGCATCAGACATCGCACCTACATCCCAAAAGTCAACCTTTAATGCGTAATTCAAAATTTCCGACACGCCACTCTGCTTTGAAATTACAACAGGCACATGTGAACGCATTGCTTCAAGGGGTGAAATTCCGAATGGCTCCGACACCGAGGGCATTACATAAACATCACTCAACAAAAACATTTTATCAACTTCAAGCCCTTTCAAAAAACCCGTGAAAAGGATACGCGAGCCTATACGCAACTGTGCAACACGGTCAACCATTTTATTATACATATCTCCTGTACCTGCAATAACAAAGCGTACATTGTCATCTTTTTCAAGAACTTTATTTGCGGCTTCTATAAAATATTCAGGTCCTTTTTGGAAAGTTATACGTCCTAAAAAGGTTACAATTTTTTGCGAAATTTGCTTTTCTACGTGTAAATCTTTCTTTACCTCAATGTCTGTCGGCTCCACGGCATTATGCACAGTAACAACTTTATTAGCATCTATACCGTAACGCTCTATTACAATCTGGCGTGTGAGATTGCTTACCGTAATTATTTTATCGGCAGCTAACATTCCTTCACGCTCTATTGCATATACTACCGGATTTACGTTTTCTCCGGAACGGTCGTATTCCGTAGCATGAACATGTATAACAAGCGGTTTGCCGCTAACTCTCTTTGCTTCTATTCCTGCCTTATATGTTAGCCAATCGTGTGCATGTATAACATCAAAGTTTTGTTCACTTGCTATTGTGGAAGCAACCATTGCATAACGGTAAACCTCCTCCATCAGGTTTGCCTGATATTTGCCGGAAAAAGAATATTTGCGCTTAAAAACATTATCACCGATACTTTCTACTCCATTTACTTTTCCCGTATTTATCAAAGAATAATATTCGTCAAGACCAATATACGGAACAAGGTTTGCGTTAATGGCAAGATAAGTAAGTTTATTCCATATATCTTTATATATCGGATGGCGAAAATCAACTTCAATATCTTCGGCACCTACTATTTTTGCAACACTGTTGTCTTCATCACCATAAAGTTTCGGCACGGTAAAAATAACCTCCATACCTTGCTTGAGCAAACCCTTGCAAAGCCCATAAGAAGCAGTACCAAGACCGCCTGTTATATGTGGAGGAAACTCCCAACCAAACATTAATACCTTCACGATGAATTAATATTAAATTTTATTTATTACACTTCTACTTTTACGAAACTATGCTTGTTGTTTCCACATCGTCAATTACGCGGAAAGCATTGCTTTAATACGCAACAATTCTGCCACACTCCATGCTTGCGAAATTGCTCCGCGTGCCTTGTGTGGCGGGTTTCCATCGTATATTTCAGCTATGCTTCCTATGCATAGTTCCGTAAGTGCATCTTCAAAATCATCGTAAAGATGGGTAACATGATTTTTGCCTGCTTCCCCATAAACCTTCAGATATGCCTCAGCATAGTGACCAAGCAACCAAACCCAAACAGTTCCCTGATGATACGCGGCATCTCTTACCGCTTGACTACCCTCATACATTCCCTCAAAATTAACATCCATCGGTGAGAGAGTGCGCAGCCCGCGAGTTGTGCGGAGTGTCTGTCTTACCTCATTTACTACTATCTGTGCAATCTTTTCACTGATTGCCATATAAGGCATAGACACTGCTATTATTTGATTCGGACGAATAGACCAATCACAATAATTATAATCTACCACATCGGCGAGGTAGCCTTTTTCCTTATTCCAGAATTTTTCTTTGAATGTTTGCGGAAACTCCTTAGCACGTTGCTCCCATTGGGACACAAATTTTTTATCTCCCACTGTTTTCGCGCTTTCTATGGCAAACATCATTGCGTTATACCAAAGAGCATTTATTTCCACGGGACATCCTGCACGCTGAGTGATCGGCTTGCCATTTACAACTGCATCCATCCATGTAAGTGCACGTCCCTGTTCACCGGCGTAAACAAGTCCGTTTTCAAGAACACGTATGCCGTATATTTCTCCACCGGTAAATCCATCAAGGACTTTTTTTATTGCTGCACCGAATTCCTTCCACACTCCTTTTATATCTTTTGTATAATAGGCATATTTTTGTACAGCCCAAACAAACCATAACGGTGCATCTACCGAATTATATGCTTCACCTACATTGGGGAACATTGCGCCTTTTTGCTGAGTAAGCATCGAACGTAAAACTTCGATACAAAGTTCGGGCTTATCTATGGCAAGGGTTAAACCCGGAAGTGAAATAAAAGTGTCCCTGCCCCAAGCACTAAACCATGGATAACCCGCAATAACTTCTGTTTTTTTGTTTTTGTGAATTATAAAATCTGATGCAGCGTTTTGCAAACAATTGTTCAAACTGTCCAAAGGCAGATAAAAACTCGCTGCTTCATTAAAAAGTTTTTCAGCCTCTTTTGACGACAGTCCGTTTTGTGATACACCAACAGTAAAATAAACAGGACTTCCTTTTTTTAGAGCAAGAACAAATTCACCCGGTGAAAATAAATCTTCATGCGCATCGTAGCCACGCTCTATCTCCTGTGTGTATTCCACATTATTATACCATACGGGATTTACTTCAAAATTGGCAGATGCCCCATTTGCACATTCTATATAAAGATTGGAAAAATTATCGTAAAGACGTGCTTTAACTCCATTTTTTATATTTTGAACTTGAGTGTTGGCTGTAGAATTTTTATGTGTGAGAGTATTTACATTTCTAAATGCAAGCAAGGGAGAAACTTTAAAAGTAGTTGGCGAATTTGCATCAAGCAAGGTATATTTTACAATAAGGATATTTTTCTTTTTGTGTAAAACTATCTCTTTTTTAAGTTGCACGCCGCCTACACGATAAGTCCATGAAGGATAAGGTTGGAATTCTAATTTTTCCAAATATTTATGTCCTTTGGGCTCAAAAACTCCACCTGCATATTTTCTAACATCAAGATGAAATTCGCTTTCCTGTTGTTCTATTGTTTCACCAAATTGTGAAAGTAAGAGATAATTCTCGTATCCAAAATTTTCTTGCGGATAAATAAACAATCCATGATATTTTCTCGTATTACATCCGACAAGTGATGTTGAACAGAAACATCCGTTGTCTCCAACCAAGAGTATTTCTTTACTCAAAGATGAAGCAAGATTGGAAAGTGATATTTTATCAAAATAGATTTTATTCACATTACAAAATTATGAAATGTTGCTATCAATTATTTTAATTACTAATAAAGAGTTATAAACAAAAAAAAATTGTAATTGAAAATAAAAATCGAATTATTTTTTTGAATAAAAATTTTTAATCCATTGCTTGAACGCTTGAGAATATAAGCGTTTCACAATATACAAAAAATATTTTCACATGAAAAATATTAAGGAAATTATTTTTGCGTAATTAACAAAAACAAAAATTGCTTGCAAAAAAATTATGCAATGTTAACAAAAACTTTCTATAGTTCTTCTTGAAAAATTTTTCCATCTCTGCAAACAAGAAAGCGAGATGGAAATTTTCTGATACTGTAAAAATCGTGCGTTGCAATTAAAACCGCTTTTCCGTTTTTACTAATTTCAATTAAACTTTTTATTATTTCTTCCGAAGTATCCGGATCAAGATTTCCGGTTGGTTCGTCTGCAAAAATAATATCAGGGTCGTTCAAAAGTGCACGTGCTATAGCAACACGTTGTTGTTCGCCACCGGAAAGTTGATAAGGCATTTTATATTTTTTTTCCAAGAGTTCCACTTTACCCAATACCTCATCTATCTTTTTCTCGATTTCATCTTTATCTTTCCAATCTGTTGCACGCAAAACAAAAAGTAAATTATCATGTATATTTATATCTGATATAAGTTGAAAATCCTGAAATATCATTCCGATTTTCCTTCTTAAAAAAGGAATTTCTTTTGTTTTGATTTTATCAACTTCATACCCCGCTACATAAACACTCCCTTCTCTTATAGGCAGGTCTGCATATAAAGTACGGAGCAGAGACGACTTGCCCGCACCTGTTTTACCTATAAGATATTTATACTCGCCACGGGAAATTGTTATGTTTACGTCCGACAATATTTTGTTTCCACGTTGATAAACGTTCAAATTTTCCGTTTGTAT